>DXHF01000280.1 GCA_019113605.1 Candidatus Paenibacillus intestinavium | reverse complement strand
TTAACTGCAGAAGAGATTCTACAACGCGATCCAACAACTAAGATTAAGCCACCCAAAAAAGAAAAACGACTACCGAAATCACTGTCTATCGAGGAACTTGAAATGTTAAGGGAATCTTGTCAAACAATTAGACAACGGGCATTGGTTGAGGTGCTATACTCAACTGGTTGTAGACTAGCAGAGCTACACAACATAAATAAATCAGACATAGACTATAGCACGCAAAGCTGTAGAGTAATTGGTAAAGGTAATAAAGAGCGAGAGGTGTATTTAAGCTTCAAGGCTATCTATCATCTCAAAAAATACTTATTATCTCGAAATGACGATGATCTAGCATTATTCGTAAGCGAGCGTCAACCACATGGTAGATTGTCTATGAGGGGTATTCAGCGAGATATTAAGTTGATCGCCCAGGTTGCAGCATTACAAAAGAATGTTAGTCCTCACAAGCTAAGACACACGTTTGCCACGTTGACTCTTAATAATGGTGCTGACCTTGTAGCGGTACAAGAGTTGCTGGGCCACGAAAACCCTGCAACGACTCAAATCTACGCTAATATCACAGCTGAGCGCAAGAGAGAGCAACATCGCAAACATCTAGTGCTATAACTATATTTTATTACTTAGCTCCTTCAATATGAGGGAGCTATTTTTATTGCAAAATTGGGGAATGGGGTGGTGATTTGAATGGTCGAGAGTCTATTTGAGGTGGGATCAAAGCAAGGCGCTGGAGTATTCTTTTTTTTGTTTGTAGCGTTAGCAGCAGTTTGCTATATCCTCATCAAAATGATTATGAAGCAAAACGAAAACAGAGAAACAAGGTATATCTCGACTATTGATAAACTTGCGGATTCATTCAAGGATGTTGCAACAGTCAATACAAATGTCAACGAATTAAGAAAAGACATTTCAGAACAAAAGCAAATGCTTGGAAGAGTACTAGACAGATTGCCAACTAAAATCGATGAAAAGGAATGATGAAAAATGGATTGGAATATTGTATACGGACTTGTTGATGCAAGATTATTGATTGTAGTGGCTGCTTGTTGGGTGATTGGATTTATACTCAAAAAAACACCGCGAGTTGCTGATTGGACCATCGTATATATCGTTACTGTTGTTGCTATGGTGTTTGCTGTGGGGTTGATCGGCTTTAGTGTTGAAGCCGTTATACAAGGTATTTTATCCGGCGCATTTGCGGTGTATGGGCATCAAATAATAAAACAAACAAAGCAAGGTGATACCGATGATAGTCGTTGATCTAAGGGGTAAGTTACCCGTTCACAAAACAAAAAAGTACAACACTCGTAAAGCCAGTGATATTCGATCACTGGCTATTCATCATTCGCTAACTTTTAGCGGATCAGCGCAAGCATTTGCTACTTATCATATTAATACTAACGGTTGGCCGGGCATTGCATATACGTACGTAATCGATAAAGACGGCACAATCAATCAATGCTTAGATCACACGACTGTAGGGTATCACGTAGGCAATAGTAACAAGCACGCGCTAGGTATATGTCTTGTTGGAGATTTTAGGAATCAGAAGCCTACAGACGCTCAGTATAAGTCAGCGTTAGAGCTAGTCAGATGGTTGCAGTTGCAATTACCCAACGCAGTCGAAGTTAAGGGGCATAGCCAATATCCTGGCTATTCATGGAAGGCATGCCCTGTTATATCAATGGATCAATTTAGATTGGATCTTAATAGAAGCAATAAGAATGGAGATGATAGAATGGAACTATCTAATTATCAGTGGAATACACTTGAAAGTAATGTCAATCAATTGCTTAATAAGAAGATTATCAGCGATAAAAGTTGGTTAGAAAAAGTGCAGAAACGTACTATCACGAATAGTGAACTCAACTGGCTGAATAACGTCATTGCTATGCGATTGCTTAAATAGTTGAGTTAATGAAAATTATATTGAGCGAATAAAAAACTCTGATTAATATATCGGTACACAAACGGTACACAATTAATTCTTGAAACCCAGTAAACACAAGGGATTGAGCATATATATCAGCGTCCTCCTGGGACGCCATTACTATTTCATTTAACGATTATCATATAAAATAAGCGCCCAAACCTTAGCAGTAGCAACGGTTTGGGCGTTTTTTGTGATGCCGATCTGGAATAATCGCGACGGTATGAAGCAGCTTGCGCTGTGATGATCAAGCTAGTTAAGGATGTTATTTGGAATAGCTATTTTGCTAATCTCGTGCATAGGTGACACGTCAAGAAGTAACTCTACCTTTGCTTGACTCAGTCTGCAGCCAAGCGCTAAAATATAGAGCAACACGCTGAACGTGATTAGTGATTTCGCGTGAACGTAGCTAGCAAATTTCTCCCATGACGGAAATCATTTTGCGTTCTATATCGATAATGCCAGTTCTAGACATGATTCTGTGAAAAATGATAAAATCCTGCTTAATATTTAAGAAAAGACACTTGCTAGTTTAGTGTTCATGGTATAATTTGACGAAAGAAAAATAAAGTCATTCTCAGCCAATCGTTAGGTGGTGTTAATATTTCCGATTATAGTAACAAAGAACAGGACGTTTCTGAAAATATATTTTTATTTCCAACGATGCTCGACCAATATCAAATTCAATTGACTAAGCTGCTAGAAGGTGAGCAGTTTGAAGAAGCCAAAGATTTATTAAAGTTTTTATTGCGTTGTCAAGGTGATGAGCGACTACATGCTATCGAGTGGGGAAATCTTCTTAATTGGCTTGAGGAATCGTTTCCTTCTATCGATGAGGCAGATGGACTTGAACATGAAGACTTAGAGGAACAATTTAGAAGAGCGGCGTTAAGTGACTATGGTTCTACCAATTCTACAGAAGCTGCTACTAAACTTATGGAAACTCTAAAGTCGTCCATACCAATGGATCAGCAAATGCTTACACTTGAGCGTGCAACGTATTTAGACGCTCCTGAATTAAATGAACAGTTGATTAATTGGCTTCAAGAGGCTACACTAACCTCTGCAGTACAATTTAAAGCACTACAATGCTTGAAAAAAAGAGGCTGCTCTGGTACGGTACAACTGAATCGCATGGATGAAACAGTACATCTTCTCATTGAAGAAACTCCATTATCAATGAATGAATTTCCGGATTCTGTCAATGCTATATTAGACAAAGCGATGTTAGCACTCGAACAAGTGGATGTAACAATGCCAATATTAGTTACTGAGCTATGGTTAGAATGTTTACAATGCATATATGGTACGCGTAGCTATGGATGGATGTTGAATGAAGAAGAGTACATTGAAGATTGCTTTGCTGCCGGATTACATCATACGATGCAACTCATTGTTTATGGGTATGCCGTAGATGACGATATCCGTGAAACATATGGAATTACGAATGAATATCGCTTCCGATATGAGCAAGCTAGTCGAGTAATTCGTGAGGTAGCTCTATACTTGCAAGATATCGATTAATTATTACCTTGAAAATAATGATTAACTTGTATATAATAGAGTGGTTTATTAGACGTGAAAACATACAATGCATGAGCATTTTGGAGGGGAAAGCATAAAATGAAAGCAACTTGGGAAAAAATAGAATCAAATACAGTATCAATCAACGTAGAAGTGGATGCTGAGAAAGTATCAGAATCATTAGATCAAGCTTTCAAGAAAGTTGTAGCACAAGTAAATGTACCTGGATTCCGTAAAGGTAAAGTACCACGTTCAATCTTCGAATCAAAATTCGGAATTGAAAGCTTGTATCAGGATGCAATTGATATTATTCTTCCTGGCGCATACGCTGCTGCTATTGAAGAAACTGGTATTCAACCAGTTGATCGTCCAGAAATCGATGTAACGCAATTTGCAAAAGGACAAGCATTCATCTTTACAGCAAAAGTTACAGTTAAGCCAGAAGTAACTTTAGGCGCTTATAATGGCGTAGAAGTTGCTAAAGTTTCTGCTGAAGTTACAGAAGAAGAAATCGCTGCTGAATTAGAGCGTCTACAACAACGTCATGCTGAGCTTAATGTTGTTGAAGAAGGTGCTGCTGAGAATGGTGACGTTACTGTAATCGATTTTGATGGTTATGTAGATGGCGTTGCATTTGAAGGTGGTAAAGCTGAACGCTATTCTCTTGAGCTAGGTTCAGGTTCATTCATTCCTGGATTCGAAGAACAAGTAGTAGGTATGCAACTTGGTGATTTCAAAGATGTTGAAGTTACATTCCCAGAAGGCTACCAAGAAGAAAGTCTAGCTGGTAAAGCAGCAATTTTCAAAGTTAAGTTGCATGAGCTTAAACGCAAAACGCTTCCGGCTCTTGATGACGAGTTTGCAAAAGACGTAAGTGAATTTGATACTCTTGAAGAGTACAAAAAAGATCTTGCAAGCAAGCTACAAGAAAACAAAGTAAAAGAAGCAGCTCAAGCTCAAGAAGCAGAAGTTATCGCTAAAGTTGCAGAAGCAGCTACAGTAGAAATTCCTGCAGCTATGGTAGAAACTGAGCAAAACTATATGCTACAAGATTTCGAAAACCGTTTAAGCTCTCAAGGTATGACTCTTGATCTGTACTACCAATTCTCTGGTCAAAACGAACAAGTGCTTCGTGACCAAATGAAGGGTGACGCAGAAAAACGCGTACTTAACAATCTTGTATTAGAAGCAATAGCTAAAGCTGAATCTATTGAAGTATCTGAAGAGGATATTAACGAGGAACTAGCTAGCCTATCTACAGCTTACAACCGTCCAGCTGAATAAATTCGTGAAATCTTCACGAAAAATGGCAACATAGAAAACTTGACTGAGGATCTATTGCTTCGTAAAGCAATTAAATTCTTAGTTAGCAATAGCGTAGCTGTTTAATTTGTACAACATATAAAGCAGAACATAACATAAGAGATAAGGCACGTATGATTGCGTGCCTTATTTTTGAACGATGGACTAGCTATTGAAGTTTCTGCTTACATAACATACATATAGCTTTTGAATGACCGTATACATATGAGTAATGAGATTAAAAGTAGTGACGGAATTGATTGAAAAAATGACATCACTTCTCCAACGTGATACAATAAAAGTGTTCACATTAAGTTAAATACGAAAGAAGGTTGATCGCATGAACTTAGTTCCAATCGTTGTAGAACAGACGAATCGTGGGGAAAGATCTTACGACATTTATTCTCGCTTGCTTAAAGATCGTATTATTTTTCTTGGTAGTGCGATTGATGATGATGTTGCGAATGCAGTAATTGCTCAATTGTTATTTTTAGCTGCGGATGATCCTGAAAAGGATATCCATCTCTATATCAATTCACCTGGTGGTTCAGTAACAGCAGGTATGGGTATATTTGATACAATGCAATACATCAAGCCAGAGGTGAGCACGATTTGTATGGGTATGGCTGCAAGTATGGGCTCTCTACTACTTACAGCAGGTGCAAAAGGCAAACGTTTTGCGCTTCCTAATGCGGAAGTGATGATTCACCAGCCGCTTGGTGGTATTAGTGGTCAGGCTGCAGATATTAAGATCCATGCTGATTGGATACTTAAAACGAAGCATAAGCTCAATCAAATCTATGTAGACCGTACTGGTCAACCATATGAGAAGATTGATCGTGATACAGATCGCGATTACTTCATGAGTGCTGAAGAAGCTTTGGAATATGGATTGATAGATAAGGTGATTACTTCACCTATAGTTTAATATTGGAATGAAGGGGTGAATTCATGTTTAAGTTCAATGATGAGAAAGCTCAATTGAAATGTTCTTTCTGTGGTAAATCGCAAGAGCAGGTACGCAAGTTAGTTGCAGGCCCTAGCGTTTATATAT
>DXHF01000279.1 GCA_019113605.1 Candidatus Paenibacillus intestinavium | reverse complement strand
AATAGAAGTTTCCACCAGATTCAAATGCGGAATTAGGTATATATTCGATATAACTTCCCTTTGTTAATTTTTCAAAATCAATACGGAATTTTTCATATTTCCCAACGGTGCTATCACTATTCTGAATAGGTAGCACGCCCGTAGTAGTAATATACTGCTCAATCGCACCCTGTATATTACGAATGGCCTCTTTGGATACAACAACTCCCGAGCTTGAATCGGGCTTAGGATACATACAGCCCGTCATAACGACAAGTAAAGTAGTAACAATCAGTAACATCTTTATTACAGAGCTTATTTTACTTTTCTCAAATAGTTTATTCATCATAATCTCCTACCATAGCGAGTCTTCTTCTTCCTCTTGCATTTTAATTTGCCGAGCAATTGCCGCTCGAAGTGGATCAGGCGGTAATTCTACCGTAACCCCCGTCTGTACAATGGCTTGACAAGCTAAGCGAGTACCTGTCAGCTCAAGACCTGCGAGCTTGCGACGTTCATTATCTTTCATTGGCGCTAAGCCACTACAATCAGCGATATTCACTTTACACATAAAGCAAGCAGCATTGCCGCCACATCTTGTGACAATGGCAATACCGGCCTTTCTAGCAGCCTGCAACACCGTTGTACCTGGTCTTACTTTAATTGATCGATTCAACGGCAAGAAAACAACATCTGCATCCATAGGGAACACCCCACAATTAGAAATATGTCTTATTTATTGCTACAATTTTGCCTGAAGTTCCTGTAATAACGGCTTGACAGCCTAAACGATAGCCTTCTTCAAATTCTTCAGGCTCAAGACGATCCCACTCTGCATCAGTAACCTCATCTAGTAGTTCAGCGCCTTCAACAATAAGGCAGCGGCAACGAGCGCATGTCCCTCTTGTGCAGGAATAGCTCCAATCTACTTTATGTTTAATCGCATGATCCAAGATCGTTAATCCATCCTCAGCCTCTACAGTACTTGTAATCGTTCTGCCTCTAAGTTCTAGTTCCATATGTACAACCTCAATTCCTTTCGCTAACAATATTACGTATTATATAATGGAAAGAAGACCCAATAAAAATCCTATACATAGAAATATAAAAGCAATTCCAGATAAAACTCCTTTAATGACACCTTTTGTTTTCGTTCTTGCAACTGTAATCATTACTGCCGCAACTGCCATTAAGCCAATTCCGATTAGAGACATCCACATCTTAGTCATTGGATCCATGTAAAATTAACTCCTATCTATCTACGTTTGTATTATATAATCTACATCATTATAGCATCTCTCTATTATTGTGACAAAGCTAGTCATGTTATAGGCAAAAAAATGACATAGAGTAATGTTCACCGGAATGAAAATCATTAGTCTATGCCATTGCCAATGCTAGCTATTTAATTAATATTTTCATCAATGCTTCAATGTTTGAAGTTTTCATACCGCTTGACTTGATCGTCTTTACAATATGCTCAAATTGTGCGTCACTCATTTTCACTTTGGCCATATTGGCGACTGATTTAACTAGCCTGCGTAGCTCATCTTCGTTTTCTAATGAATCAGGCTGAACAGTATTTGCAATTTTAGTAACAGAATTAGTACTAATATTTTTACCTGTTTTTCTTTTGATGGCACCAAGTACATCATTCGATAAATCTTTGGACATAACAAAACCTCCTCTTACGATACAATTTCTATATATCATATGAGGAGGTTTATTAGGTTGTGATTTCAATTATGAATTAGGTTCCATCTCATTCGTACGAACTCTACCCATCAATACTTCAACCGCTTTATTAATCGGCTTGCTATTGAACAGCACATCAAACAATTGATTCGTTATAGGCATTTCGATGCCATGAATTTGAGAAAGTTCATGAGCTGCCCTAGTCGTCTTAACACCTTCGACAACCATTCCCATTTTCTCAAGAACTGTGGATAGCGGTGTTCCATCTGCAAGCATATAGCCCGCACGGAAATTTCGACTATGCTGACTTGTTGCAGTAACTACTAAGTCGCCGACACCAGCAAGTCCAATAAACGTCAATGGATTGGCCCCCATAGCTGTTCCGAGTCTTGAGATTTCCGCCAAACCACGAGTTAACAGCGCTGCTTTTGCATTATCACCTAGCTCTAAGCCATTAATAATACCCGCAGCCAATGCAATAATGTTTTTCAATGCACCTGCAACCTCAATGCCGATTACATCATTATTCGTGTATACACGAAAAGCGGTATTCATCAATGCTTCTTGTGCCTTCTCAGCGATATGTATATTTTCCGCAGCTACAACAACAGTCGTTGGCAACTTCAAAATAACTTCTTCTGCATGACTAGGCCCTGATAATACAGCTATATCTGCTAACGGACGCTCAAGAGCTTCTGATAGCACAACAGACATACGCTTCAGCTTCTCAGGCTCAAAGCCCTTCGTTGCATGAATAACAATCGTATCATCTGCAAGATATGGTTTTGCCAACTCTGCAACGGATCGCATCGCACTTGAAGGTGCAACGAACAATGCAAGCGTTGAATGAGTTAGCGCTTCTTCCATACTCGTAGTAGCTCTAATATTGATTGGCAATGTAATATTAGGCAAATACTTTTCATTGTGATGACTCACATTAATCTCTTTCGCTTGCTGCTCCGTTCTCGTCCATACTACGACATCATATTGATTGGATGCCAGTACAAAAGCAAGCGCAGTTCCCCAGCTACCTGCAACGAGAACGGTAGCTTTTCGTTTGGCTTCGCTCAAAGACATAGCACTATGCTCCTTTCTTACTACCTATTTTGTTCTCAGTTCCATTCATCAGTTTCACAATATTAGTTCGATGACGTATGAATGCAAAAATACAAATGATTAGCGTTCCGATAAAGTTAGGCCAATTAAATTGTAAACTAAGTATAAAAATCGGTGTTAAGAATGTGAAAATCAACGACCCTAATGATACATAACGAGTAATAACGATTGAAAGAATGGCAATTATTCCTGCAATTAATGCAGGAATAAACGCTATTGTCGTAAGTACACCTATAGCAGTCGCAATTCCTTTTCCGCCTTTGAATTTGAACCAGATTGGCCAGTTATGACCAATAATAGCAGCTAATCCACACATAATTGGCAGCCAAGGTAGATCAAAGAAAAAGCCTGCAACTAATACACAAGCCATACCCTTCAGCAAATCAAGCACAAGCACTAGAATAGCTGGGCCAAGCCCAAGTACTCGTAATGTATTAGTCGCGCCAGCATTGCCGCTTCCATGATTGCGAATATCGATTCCTTTGAATAACTTTGCAATAACAATACTGAATGCAATTGACCCTACAAAATAACTGTTAATAATGAATAAAAATGGTACCAAACTGTTCTCCCCTAATCTTGATCAGATTTTTTTCTAGAAAAGATGCGCACAGGTGTACCTTCAAAGTTGAATGCAGCACGGATTTTGTTTTCCAAATAACGTGCATAGGAGAAATGCATCAATTCAGGATGATTTACAAAGCAGACGATAGTTGGTGGTTTAGTAGCAACTTGCGTCACATAGTTAATTCTTAATCTCTTACCTTTATCAGTTGGCGTAGGGTTCATTGAAACTGCATCCGATACGACATCATTAAGAAGATGAGTTGCAATTCGCAAAGCATGCTGTTCAGATACATAGTTAATAACTGGGATTAACTTATGTAAACGCAGCTTTGTTTTTGCAGACAAATATTCTATTGGTGCATAAGTCATAAATAAAAACTCATCGCGGATGCTAGCTGTGAAATTCTGCATCGTTTTCTCATCTTTTTCTACAGCATCCCATTTGTTGACAACGAATATTGATGCTTTTCCTGCTTCGTGAGCATAACCAGCAATATGTTTATCTTGATCAATAATGCCCTCTTCACCATTAATGACGATTAGTGCAACATCTGCTCTTTCGATAGCTTTCATTGCACGCATAACACTATATTTTTCAGTATTTTCATATACTTTTCCACGCTTACGCATACCCGCTGTATCGATCAAAACATACTTTTGACCATCCACTTCAAATGGTGTATCGATTGCATCACGCGTTGTACCAGCTATATTACTTACGATGACGCGTTCTTCGCCTAATAAAGCATTGACAAGAGATGATTTCCCAACATTCGGGCGACCAATTAAAGCTACTTTAATAACGTCATCATCATATTCATCGTCCTTCGGTTCAGGCAATAACTCAGTCGCAGCTTCTAATAAATCTCCGATACCGATACCATGAGAACCAGAGATAGCAATTGGCTCACCAAAACCTAATGAGTAAAATTCATAGACTTCATCTTGGCGACCTTCGTTATCTACTTTATTAACCGCAAGTACAATCGGTTTTTTTGAACGATATAGCATTTGGGCTACTTCTTCATCTGCATGAGTGATACCAATTTTGGCATCAACCATAAAAATAATTACATCTGCTTCAGCAATTGCAAGCTCAGCTTGCATACGAACAGACTTCATTATTTCATCTTCACCATCAATTTCAATACCACCAGTATCAATGATACTGAATGATTTTCCAGCCCATTCCGCTGTGCCATACAAACGATCTCGGGTAATACCTGGTTTATCTTCAACGATAGCAAGTCGATCACCAATAATACGATTGAATATTGTTGACTTACCAACATTCGGTCGACCTACAATTGCAATAACGGGTCTAGCCATATAGTTATTTCCACTCCTACTACTTTTTATTGTTTACTTCGTGAAGTAACTTCTAGTAAATAAAAAGTTACTCCGAAAGCATAAACTTACTTTTTATCGTGGTACCTCTTTAATAAACTTCATCTGAATAAAAAGTTACTTCTGAAGCATGGCTCATCACACTTTCGTTACCCATCATAGCAAAAAAGTTAACAATTGGCTAACTTTTCGTTCTATTTAATCGTCCATTCATGAAATTCCGCCCAATTTTAACTATAATTTCTAATACAAGAATGAATATGAAACTACATATTATAGTCATAGAAATCAAATCCCACCATAATAAAGTGCCTATTCGAGCTATATATTCACCCTTTTGTTGCCATAGCAACAAGGTATCTGCAACAATAGCGCCCCAGAATACAATTACACCTAGTTGCTTAAATGATACTCCAAGTACTCCTAACAATAGTCCAGAGCATACTGGAATATACCAATATGCAATATTAGCTTTAACCCACGGTGAATATATAATGATGGCATGACTAATTGTAGCGAGAAATGCCATTAGTAATATATACATCATGCTGTACAGCATTTGAGATTTTTGCGGCAGCCCTTTCAATAAAAACGCTAGCTGCATTATTACGATCAGTATAATAGAGCCATCTATCGTCAACTCAATGCTGTTAACATTTAATGGGATAACCCAATGAAGCAAAACAGATATCCAAATACTTACATACGATAAACTAATAAACATAATACTGAAATGCTGGGCAAGCCAAGCTTTCCAACCAGTTAAAAGTAAAATAAGTAACATAATGAATAGTAATATTGTCCAGTAGCCTTCTGTCATAATGATCACCTAGCATTAATATGTGCTATTGGGCTGGATTTCACGCATGAAAAAGAAAAAGCCCTGCTACAACAGACCCGCTGTTGTAACAAGACTATTCATACTTCATCTAACGATCGATAGATAACATTATCTTATTTGAATTTACTTAATTTATCGCCAAACAGTTCAGCTAAAGAGAAACTCATATTGTCGCCATTAAGACTAACATTAGATTTATCCACTTCGTCCATATTAACTTCAATATCAGCTGCTTCGCCTGCAGGAGCCTCTTGTGTTTGTTTAATACTTAGGCTTATGCGTTTGTCGGCAGGGTTGAACTCTACAATTTTAACTTGTACTTCCTGTCCTTCTTTAACAACCTCATACGGTGAATTAACACGGCGATATGCGAGTTGAGAAATATGAACTAGACCTTCAACTCCAGGTGCAACTTCAACAAATGCACCGAAAGTAGCAATACGTTTCACTTTACCAGTAACGATATCACCAACATTGAATTGTGAACCAATGTTTTCCCATGGTCCTGGTTGTGCTGCTTTAATGCTCAAGCTAATTTTTCCTTTTTCAGCTTCAACTTTAAGTACTTTAACTTGTACTTGTTGTCCAACAGTAACAACATCTGCTGCATTAGTTACATGTTCCCAAGCAAGCTCAGATACGTGTACTAGACCATCAATACCGCCAAGGTCAACGAATGCACCGAAAGCTGTCGTACGCTGTACAGTAGCTGTTAACTCTTGTCCTACTTGAATCGTAGCAAGCTTTGCAGCCTTTTGTTCTTGATATTCTGCCTCAAGGACATCCTTTTGTGACAAAATAACTTTATTATTTTCACGATCGATTTCCTTCACAATGACGCGTAATGTACGTCCTTGGTAATCACTGAAATCTTCTACGAAA
>DXHF01000021.1 GCA_019113605.1 Candidatus Paenibacillus intestinavium | reverse complement strand
TGGATCAGAACTCTAAAGAATACAATGCTCTTGAGAAACTAAGGGCGCTGCATGCTCAATCTGAGTATTTTCTCATGGGCGGGCGAATTGAAGCTTATACTCTGGAAGCAACCGACAGCTGGACAAAAATTATTGAGTCTACATTCCTTCAACAAGCGGAATACGAAACTATTCGAGATAGTTTACCCGCAGAAAAAGATCTTACCGCAGATATGAACAATATGATTTCTTTACTTCATATCGCTTCTGAGCAACGAAATCTTGAGGCATTACGCTATATGCATCGTATTCTTCACGATCTTGACCTATATGGCTTTCCTGCTCAAGGCTCAGCAGCAGCCGGATACTGGGGCGCTACTTATACCGTTCCATCTAGTAGCAGCTCACAGATTAACGAGATCAATACATTTATTGAAAAGCATACTGTGTCACCATAGAAAAGAGCCTAAGCACGATTATTTTATTAATCGGATTTAGGCTCTTTTTCGATGTGTCAGACCAATTTTATAGCATGGTTATTGATAGGGTTGGTACGCACGTTTTCCATATTTACGAGCAAAATTCTCGTCAGAAGTACACAAGTAGATAATACCTTCAATAAAACCAACAATGGCTGGGATATATGTCCAGCAGAATATCAAATAGAGTATGCCTTGGAATATTTTGCCCAGATAAAATTTATGTATTCCTAAACCGCCTAATAAAATTCCTAGTATACCCGCTACTACTTTACTTTTCGTAGACACGATAAGTGTTTGTCCCGGGTGCTGAGGTGGAGGTGGTTGATGATAAATATTTTGAACGAAAGGTTGTTGTTGTTGATACATTGGTTGTTGTTGAGCCTGTGCGGCAGCAGTTTGAGCGGCTGCTTGAACTACAATTGCTTCACCACAATATTTACATTGTGTACTGTTAATGGCATTTGATGCGCCACATGCAGGGCATCTGTTTTCATTCATTGTAATCTCTCCTATTTAATTAATAATTGCTCTCTATGCTTAACAAGCTTTTGGATATGATCCATAGTAGCTTGAATGGCAACAAAATTATGTATTTGCTCCGGCTTTAATCGTTGATATAACGTATGCAGCTCATCAATAATTTCGCGCTCCATCTCACTTACGATGATCTTCTGATTCACTTTTGAGAAAGGCGTTGATGCACGTAATCTTTCTTTCAAGCGATTAAATTGATCATTCAAATGACTATAACTCGCAGTCTTCGCATGATCCTCGACTACATCATCAATTTGCATAAGTAATAACGACAGTCGATCACCAGCAGCTACCACTTGCTCGGAAGCTTCTCGCTCAGCTTCTTGTTTTTTGCCAAATGGCAAAATGATTGCAACAATCATAATAAACACAAAGGCGATGAGAAGTTGAGTTGTAAAATACCAGATCGCATTTACTGGAAGCAGTAATATCGAAGTGATTATCGCAACGAATGGATAAATGGCTAATAGCGATAGTACAAACACTGAATATACAATTCCTAGCTTATTCATAACCTCTCTAGGTGCCAAAATGATCAAATTCCATATTGCAAGACCGCATAATAACACGATAAGCATCAATGTTGATTTGGCAGGGTCTAGTAACGAGTATAACGCGAAGAAATAAGTAAAGCTTACAATAAGAGCTACATCAAGTATGAAGCATGCACATAGCTTCAACATTTTAGATAAACTCATTAAGCATCACCCTCCGTTTTCGTACCACATTGAGCACAAAACTTAGCGCCAGCTGCTAATTCAGCACTACAATGACTACACTTCGGCTTAGCTAAGGAACAACCGCATTGAGCACAAAATTTCATATTGCTAGTTATCGCTGCTTGGCAAGAAGAACATTGTAACTGCTCCTGTGCCATTTTGTTACCACAACCATAACAAAACTTCGAATGGGAATCATTCATCGTATGACAATTGGAACATGCTATATGAGCGGCTTGTACCGTATTCGCTACATTTTGATTCAATGTTTGTCCTAGCGTAACACCAGCTCCTGTGCCAATGCCTAGACCCAACCCTGCGGCTGCTAAGCCTCCACTGCCCTCGTTACCAGCTGCCGTCTCCATCACATCAAATGTACGTTTCACGTTATAACGATTATCACCAATAATATCAAATGCCGCTTTATCTCCTAAAATACTATTAATAAGTGCGAAATCCTCGTCTGGGAAATTAATAGAAGTAATATAGAAATTCAAGACACTAATTCCGTAACGATCAAATTCCTCATGTAAATTACTCTTTGTTTCAGTTGAAATTTCTTCTAATAACGGTGCAATTTCTAAAACCGAGATTTTTCGATTAATAATAATGGAGGATATTAATGTCTTTATTTTCGTAACAATTAATCCGCGATAAAATTGGATAACATTATCATACTTCACTATATTCCCATCACCAAGTGAGCCGATAAGTTCAGTTATGAAAACTCTATAATCTACAATTTTCAAACCAATTTGACCATGTGCACGAACTCGCATTCGCACGGAATATTTAGGATCTATTAATGTAATCGGATCTGTCGTACCCCAATATAAATCTAATTTGGCAGCTCGATTAATGAAATAGATTTCAGTAGTAAATGGCGTTCGATTACCAAACGGCAAATTAATTAACGAACTTAAAATTGGAATATTATTTGTACTTAATGTATATGTTCCCGCTGAAAATATATCCAATACCTGGCCGCCTCTTACAAAAACTGCGATTTGGCCTTCACCAACAATAAGTTGAGATCCGGTATTGAACTCTTCACCAGGAAAACGATACACTACCCATTCACGATTTCTAAGACCGTCGAATTTAATAACACTTAATATCGCCATCTCACAACACCTTCCAACAATTATAGTAAGGACCCAATATTATGTATCTTCTATATACTAATATATACTACCATAAATTATCACAAAATTTCAGACAATTTATTATATAGGCATACTAATTAACTTATATATACGGTAACACGATACCACCGTATGCAAAAGCAGCGATCATGACAATAGCGGGATGAATCTTCTTCATCTGCATCGCCCAAAATGCAACAGCAGCGATCAATATGGATTGCAGCCAACCAATACTTTCTATTGAGCTTTGCCCCATTTCCCATGTAAGTACTAACATCATAATAGCAATCACAGGTTGAACAAGTAGTCCAATTCCTTTCACGACATTAGATTGACGATGTTTTCGAAGTACTTTCAATAATACGATAAGGGCAACTGCCGAAGGAACAATGGTAGCGATTAAAGCGACAATAGTTCCTACAACACCCCCTACATCGTACCCTACATAAGCAGCAATCTTTGTAGCAATTGGACCTGGCAGTGCATTACCAAGTGCAAGAATATTAGAAAACTCAGCAGCTGTTGACCATTCATAGTTCGTCACCACTTCACGATACATCAATGGAATCGAGGCAGGCCCACCACCGTAGCCAAGTACATTTGCAACAAAGAAACCAATAAATAATTTTAACAATTCCAGCCAGTCCATATTATAGTTCGCCCTCCTGCTGTCGTTTCATCTTCCACTTTGACACTATGCGGAAATGTACCGTTCCATAAGCTAGAAATACGATAATAACAATAGCAGGATGAATATCAATCACTTGCAATAATAGAAACGCTAATATAAAACTTGCTGCACCTATGTACTTACCAAGTCCTTTAACTGCTTTTGCCGCAAATTCATACATCATAACGCCAAGCATAACTGCTACAACAGGGATAACCGCACTAATCATTCCTTGCACAATAGGAGAGCCATTCAAGAAATATACTGCTGACATTAAGGCAATCATAGCTACACTAGAAGGGAGTATATGAGCAAGTACAGCAACGATCGCACCTTTTACGCCCTTTAAGCGATATCCCAAGTACGCAGAAATTTTAGTTGCAATCGGACCCGGTAGTGCATTAGCTATAGCTAAAATTTCGCCAAATTCATCGTCATCCATCCATTCATATGTATGTACTGCTTCATGACGGAATAATGGTATGACCGATGGTCCACCGCCGAAGCCTAGTAAGCCAACCTTCATCATGCTCCACATCAGTTGAACGTAAGTTTGAATTTTTTTCTGCTCTTTCATTACCGATAACCTCTTTTCTAGTTGACTTATCACGATAACTTTATCAGTTTTATTAAGTTTGTGCACATTCATCTTATCTTACTACTGCATGAAAAAAATGAACATAAAAAATGCCGAGCAAGGGGAAATAAATATCCCCTACACTCGGCATTTTTGTATGCAACGTCATCGTCTATCTTCCCTAGCAAGTAGTAGCTACTCGTCTTGGAAAAATATCCACTTACAGTCATTTATTGTTGATGAGCTTACACTTGCACTTGCAGCTTTGCTCTCGCCTCTAGCGTAGCTGTAACCATATTACGAAGCGCATCGATCGTCTCTGCTTCTTTCCGTGTCTTAAGTCCACAATCTGGATTAATCCAGAAAATATTCGGACTAAGCACTTGCAGGGCACGATCAATCATCGATGTCATTTCAGCTACAGCCGGAACGCGTGGACTATGAATATCATATACGCCAAGTCCAATTCCTTGCGGATACGTATTCTGTTCAAAGCTACCGATTAACTCACCATGGCTACGTGATGTCTCAATAGAGATAACATCAGCATCCATCGATTCGATAGAAGCGATCATATCGTGGAAATCACAATAGCACATATGAGTATGAATTTGCGTCGTTGCCTGCACAGTACAAGTGGTCATACGGAACGCTCGAATCGACCAGTCAAGATACGCTTGTTGTTCATTCGCTTTTAATGGTAAACCTTCTCTTACTGCAGGCTCATCCACTTGAATAATTGGAATACCTGCTGCCTCTAATGCTTCAACTTCTTGGCGCAAGGCATAGGCTAGCTGATAAGCAACCTCTTCTCTAGCAATATCTTGGCGTACAAATGACCAGTTCATAATAGTAATTGGTCCTGTCAGCATTCCTTTGACCGGTTTATCCGTTTGCGCTTGTGCATACACTGTTTCCTTCACCGTCATCGGCTCGATAAAGGTTACATCGCCATAGATCACAGGAGGCTTCACACAACGAGAGCCATATGACTGTACCCAACCATTTTTCGTAAAGACGAATCCACCTAATTTTTCACCGAAAAACTCAACCATATCGGTACGTTCAAATTCACCATGAACGAAAACATCTAAGCCAAGCTCCTCTTGATAAGCAATCCAACGATCAATTTCCGCCTCGATAAATGTGTTGTAGCGGTCCTCCGACCATTCGCCCCTGCGCCATAGCTGTCTAGCTTGACGAACCTCCAATGATTGCGGAAAACTTCCGATCGTTGTTGTTGGTAAAATTGGCAGCTCCAGCTTCTGTTGCTGCTCGTTATAACGCTGAGCAAATGGTACTGAACGCTCGAGACCTGTTTCTTTCAATTGCTCAATCGTTGCATATACTTGCTGTTGATTGCGTTGTGCTAAATTGTTGAACGTTGCAAATACTGCTTTATCTTGTTCGATTTGGGTTAAGTAGCCAATATCAACATTGGTAATCGCTAACGTTAATTGAACGATTTCTACGATTTTCTCATCTGCGTAGGCCATAACGTTACGAATAGCTTATGGCAATGCAACTTCACGATTCAAGCTTACAGGAACATGCAATAGACTGCATGATGGTTGCACCCATAATTGCTGCTCTCCTACTCGCTCCTTC
>DXHF01000278.1 GCA_019113605.1 Candidatus Paenibacillus intestinavium | reverse complement strand
GGTTTCTGTTCAATGCATAGTCTAAGGTGATTAGCGAAGTTTTCCCCTTCTACTAGAGTATAGCCAGTTAAAGCGAGTACAAATTCTTCACCACCATATCTAGCAAATAGCATATGTTCTCCCAGCTCAACCTTACATATTTGAGCGATATGTACTAGTATTTGATCTCCGGTTTGATGCCCACAAGTGTCGTTCACTTTTTTAAAAAAATCAATATCAAATAGAATAACCGTAAAAGGTGACAGATTATCCTTTACTTTCATTAAGCTCTGCTCACTTTGTTGGAAAAATGCACGACGATTGTATATTTGCGTAAGCTCATCATAATAGGCTTGATGCTCTAACTTTAGTTGTAATGTATGTAGCTCTGTTATATCTGTAAATATAATTAGTAAGCCAGAGTTATTATTTGATTGCTGAAGCATAGAAATACGTAGCTGATAAATATAATTAGCTTGATGAATCGTAACATTCAATTTATCTGATATCGTATCTAATTGAACAGGGAATGATTGTTCCGTTAGCTTATACCACACTTGATCAAATGGCTGCCCTAACGTTGATCGATCCAATGCAGTAAACATATTTTTACAAGCATAATTATATTCGATTAATTGATAGCTATCATTAATCACAATTACACCATCATTCATACTATTAAAGATAGTTTCCTTAGCAACTGGCATAATTGATAACATGCGCGAAGAAGTAATAGACCAGAGGTACAAAACAGAAGAAAACCAAATAACCATTGGTACAGGATCGATACCACTGGGTGTCATTCCTATAAATAATAAAAATGCAGTCACTATCGGAAGCAATTGACCGCAGATAAGGGCAAATAATTGTGGCCGATATACACTTATTGTTTCCTTCCAGCGTGAAAGCAGCAACAAGAACGCAGCAAACATACAGCTAAAAATGTAAATATTATGTACAACAAACCATACCCCATATTCAATCTCACTATATGGAGCCCCAAACACCGAATCGATATCATATATTCGATAGAAAAGATGATGGGTTTCATTTGTTACATTGATGAGTAAAGTAAGACAAGGTATTATAAGTAAAGCAATTATTCTTTTTCTCGTTAATTTATAACCCAAATATTGCATAACAAACATTAATCCTAACGGAGGGAAAAATGGCATCCCTGCATACTGTACAATATTCCAAAATCTAAGTTGTACTAACGAAGTCGATGTTAAGCTAAAGGCATAACCAAAGCAATAAATCATTGAAGTTAATGTATTCCACATGAACAATTTGCCGATACCTGTATAATGATGCCTCCTCCAATAAGTATAGACAAGTATCGACAAATTCAGAACACCCGAAGTACAAACTAATGTTATATATGCCGCTAGCTTCGAATCCAATTGTTATACCCTCTTTCATAAGATGTGCATATACTGTTATTCAACCAAGCCCGCTACATCAAGCGAACGATGCTTAATTCTTGATTTTTCTACTGCTGTTCCTAGCACATCGGCCACCTGAGTCGATTGCTTGATGTTACGCAGCTTAAACTCCGCATGATTGGTGTCAGATGAAAATACAGTAATATCTCCAATGCTGATCATGCGCTCAAATAAATTCCTTTTAGTAGAAATATCTCTAACTCTGTACAGTCGAATTTCATCCCGTCGCTTTGTAAAAATACCTTTTTCAATAATAATACGCGACTCCGTAATTTCATATTTTGTAAAGCTAGGAAAACCGAAATTGAATGGTTTGCCTTTCCACAATGATTCCTCCATATGATTGCTCCTTTACTTTGTTATTATGGCGTAAGCATACTTCTACTTCATTTAACTTATCATACAATGGTTATGATGATTTTACTACGAAATATAAGTCAAACTCATTGACGAACAGCGCGATATTTACTTGGTGAGATGCCTTCTCGCTTGCGAAAAGCACGGGAGAAGTTATTCTCGTCTACGAAACCGATCTGTTCTACTATTTCCTTTATCGTCAGATTGCTATTTTCCAGCATCTCCTTAGCTTTATCGATGCGCACCTTGGAAACAAATTGCATAAGCGGCAAGCCGTTTTTATTTTTAAAATAACGTGTCACGTAAGATGGTGTTAGACTCAGTTTTTCAGCTACCATGGACAGGCTTAAATTATAGTCCATATAATTTTCGGCTACGTATTCGAGCATTGCGCTGTATAGGCGATCATCGCTTGATTCCTCCCCTAGACTATCTTGTATGCCATATGCTGCGTGCAGCAAGCCAGCGCAAGCCTCCTCCACCGTTTCCAACTGATTTTCAGCAAGCGATTCGAGCTTATATTTGATTGCTTCACGATACGCTAGCGGTATGTTATTAACAAATTGATTCAAGCTAAACACTATTTGCAAATAAGCCGTGCGGAAGGAAGAAGCATCTTCAAGCAGGACGAAGTATTTCTCCATCTCTTCAATTAGTTGTTGCAATTTTTTCGGATCCCGCGACGATACCGCTACGTTCAAGTCGATAACCAAATCAGAAACTTTACGCCTATCCTCCTCGAGATGTGCTGCTCTTTGCTGGGCAACCTCAGAAGGCATCATAATCGATTGCTTGCCAGCAAAAATCCTATACTCCGCAAGCATAATCGCGGAATTAAACGACATATGTAAATCTTCAGCAGGCTGTAGCTCCCCGACTGAACAGGATAAAGAGCACGAAAAATGCCTTTGCATAAACGCAAGTATTTGCTTAGCAAACGTATGACTGCGCTCCTCCCACTCCTCGGCACAATCATTGCTCCAAGAAACGATACCGACAATACCATTATCAACAGCCAAATCAAGGGAGTAATGAATACCATGCTCCCCTGAAAAATTTTCGAATACATTGCATATTACATATTTCAATAACCACTGTTCTTTAAGCGGCTCTTTGCCAACTTTGGTATTGTAGTCGTCAAACATGATGATAATCACACTGCATGTTTCCCGCTTTCCAAAATACTTCTGCAAATGATTTCTATTCGCTTCTTTTGTATTGTTGACGTTCAGCTTCCCCATCAATAACGCTTGTAATAAATGATTTCTGCTCAAAACCTCCTGATTATTGATCATTTTGGACATTTTGATGCCCTCGTCTCTCATTTTCTGAATATAAAGCGACAATTGAGCCAGCTCGTCCTTATCACTTGTCGCAGACTTCTCCAGTCCGAAGGAAGGAAAGCTACTGGACAACTCTTGAATCGGCTGATAGCTCTTGCGTGCGAAGAGATAACTAAACACTAACCCAAGCACAAGAGAAAGCAGAATGACGCCGAGCGAAGTTGTTAACGCTACATAGAACTCATGATAATAAGTACTGCGGCGAATCGCGTTTACTACATGAAATTTCTGCTTCTCAGACGTTTCTTGTAACAAGAGATAACTTGGATTACTTACCTTTGAATGATGCTCATCGTTAGCCGGTTCGCTATTTTCAGGCTTCTGATAACGCGCCATATTTTCTAGTTCACTATATTCAAGCTTGGGATCGCCCGCCCAATAGACAATTGGAGTACTATGACGATCAAACACAATTAGATTACTTTCGTTGTCGATTGTCCGCTCAAAGTTTTGCAGCAACGACGCATAGTTCAGCTTGTATACGATAATTCCACTTGAATAAGGAGTACTGCCAAGCGGAACTAGATATAGCAAAACCTGATCTTTACTGCCTTGATTGTTCTCATCGGAGAGCGACGATAAAAGCACAGGTGAATCTAACTGCTGTAATATGCTATTGAAACTTTCGACCACAATTCTGTCCTCGCCTACAAGTTCGACATAGCTTTCAGGAGAATACATTCCCGTATCGGTGAATATGACATTTTCCAACGCTGGATACGAACTATTTCTATAAAATATACCAATAGAATCAAGATCAATAGAAGGCGCTTTCAATTTTTCCAACTCATCAGAAATAAGATGCGGATATGTAACTAGCTCCTGTAATTGATACGGTAGTAGCTTTGAATTGCTAGAGATGAATATAGTTAGCTTTTGCAGATCAAGCATTCGATTATCAAGCAGCTCTGTCGTATGTGCCATAAATTTATGAGTATTCTCTGTTAGGCGACTAAAAGTATTAGTCAACGAAATAATGTTAGTTGTTAATAACACTAAGCCTGACACACCTATAATCAATAAATACCTGCTAAGAAATTTTCTAAACAGTTTTGATTTGAATGCATTCTGCATGAATTTCACATCCTAGTTTGATTAATAAGTAATAGTACTTTAAGAGTATACGAACTTTCATTAGAGTTATCAATTCTTCTATTACAAATAGCAAAAAAAGACTGATTACTACTAAAATTGCAGGGTGCCATTTTGCAGCTATTTGACCCCAAATAACAATACTTGCAGTGAAATGTCAATTATCTATCGTTGTCGAGCCCGCCTGCTTCGTTTAGTATCAGGTCTATAAAGTCGCCATATCGACTCAGCAGTCACTCAGCAAGAAGTATCTATCGAGTTCGAGTATGGCGAAAAATTGATTCTGGCGCCGGATCAATTTTGTCTTTTGAGTTGTGTAGGGAGGTTAATCAGATGCATATAGGAAAGAATGCTGCTCCTGCATCCATTCAAGTACCTTATAAAAAAAGATTTAGAATGCGAAATAACTGGGACTATCTTATTTTTATTGTTCCTGTTATTCTCTACTTTCTAATCTTCTGCTATGGTCCAATGTATGGTGTGCAACTAGCGTTCAAACGCTTCAACCCGATTCATGGCATTACATCTAGCCCTTGGATTGGACTAGATAACTTTCAAAGACTATTTGACTCATTTCAATTTGGCCGTATTTTAACGAACACGCTTGTCATTAATTTGATGAAAACCTTTATCAGCTTTCCTATTCCAATTATACTCGCGCTAATGTTCAATGAGATGAAACGCGAGAAGCTGAAAAAAACATTCCAGACGATCACCTATGCTCCTTACTTTATATCAACGGTTGTTTTTGTTGGAATGATCAATTTGTTTCTCGGCGGGGAAAGTAGCTACATTAATAATATTTTAGATACGCTGGGATTTGGTCCGATTCCATTCTTGACCGATCCGAAATATTTTTCAAGTGTATATGTCGGTACTGATATTTGGCGTAACTGCGGCTGGAATTCTATTATTTTTATTGCAGCACTATCCGCTGTTGATCCACAACTGCATGAATCCGCACAAATTGACGGAGCTAGCCGATTAAAACGAATTATCCATGTCAATCTACCAGCTATTTTACCGACAATTATTATTACATTTATTTTACAACTGGGCAAAATGATGACGCTCAGCTATGAACGCATTCTTCTTATGCAAAACAGCTTGAACATAGAAGCATCTGAAGTTATATCCACCTATGCCTATAAAGTAGGTCTTATTAATATGGATTATGGATTTTCTACTGCTGTTGGGTTGTTCAACAATGTCATTAATATCGTCTTATTGCTTGCCGCTAACAAACTGGCCAAACAATATAGCAGCAGCAGCTTGTTCTAAAGGAGAGATACATGATGCATTCTTACAAAATTCGGGAGTCTAGCAGCGACCGCATGTTTATGTTCATAACGTATATTTTAATCGCAATACTTGTTTTAATTATTCTATATCCGCTTCTTTATATCGTAAGCGCGTCTTTTAGTGATCCTAAACTAGTAATCTCAGGAAAAATCGGGCTTATTCCAAAAGGATTTAATATAGAGGCGTACCAACGGGTTTTTGCAAATCCAGAAATTTGGATCGGTTATCGCAATACGATACTGTACACCATAGTCGGTACATTCTTTAATATTGCGCTTACGATGATGGGTGCTTATCCGCTAGCACGCAAAGATTTCCCATGGCGAAGATTATGCATGATCTTCTTCACCATTACGATGTTTTTCAGCGGTGGATTAGTGCCTATGTACTTGCTCGTGAAAAATCTCGGGCTTTACAATTCAATGTGGGCGCTTATATTACCAACAGCTATCAATGTGTATAATATGATTGTCGCCCGCACCTTTTTGGAATCGACAATTGATGAACAAATTTATGAATCGGCTCATATAGACGGCTGTGGCAACATTAGAGCGTTCTTCGCTATCGTTCTGCCGTTGAGTGCTCCAATTATAGCGGTGCTTGTCTTATTTTATGCCGTATTTCATTGGAATTCTTATTTTGAGGCTATGATTTATTTGAAAGACCGTTCGCTTTATCCATTACAGCTTTTCCTGCGGGAAATTCTCGTTATGAACCAATCTGACAACATTATGATGGACTCCATAGAGATGGATACGAGCAAGTTTCTAATCGCGGAAGGTGTTAAATATGCCGTCATTATCGTTTCAAGCATTCCAGTTTTAATGCTATATCCTTTTCTACAAAAGTATTTTGTAAAAGGTATGATGATTGGTGCACTTAAAGGCTAACATTAACGAGGAGATGAATTTTACTATGAGAAAAAAAATGATAACGTTTATTGCTGCTCTACAAATCGTTGCTTTAATCACATTAACTGCCTGCAGTACCAATAATAAAAATATAGAGCCATCCAAACCATCAATTGAGGCAGAGCTAAATATTAATAAAACAGGCTTTCCAATTGCAAACGAGGTTGTTCATCTTAACGGGCTTGTTTCCAAATATGAGCTCGTTAAAGATTGGAATGAGAATATAGGCTTGAAACATTACGAGGAACTATCTAATGTTTCCATCAAGTGGGATGCTGTACCACAAAATTCGTTTGATGAACGGAGAAATTTACTATTTGCCTCCAACGACCTTCCGGATTTTGTAATGCGTGCCAATCTATCGCCACAGCTTATTGCTTCTTATGCATCAACGGGACAAATCATTCCGCTCGATGATCTCATTGAAGCAGGCTATGCGCCGAATTTATCAGCTTTAATGGAGGAAAATGACGGAATTCGCAAGGCGATTACAGCGGCTGATGGGCATATTTATTCTTTGCCTAATATTAGTGAGACTGATGGTCGGATTGCTTCCTCTTGGATCAATCAGAAGTGGCTCGATACACTTCAGCTGGATATGCCAACGACGATAGATGAATTTTATGAGGTTCTAAAGGCGTTCAAGGAGCGAGATCCTAATGGAAACAATCAGCCAGATGAGGTTGCTTTTTCAGGCTACAAGGAAAACAAAAACAATGCCCATGAGCTGCTGAGAGCATTTTACGGTGGCTGGGGCTTTGGCGGAAACTCTGGTATTATCGCTCCGTATATAGATGTTGATAATGATTCAAAAATTCGCTATATGGCTACTGATAATAATTTTAGAGACATGTTAATCTTTTTCAACAAGCTATGGGCAGAAGATCTGATCGATAAAGAATTTTTTTCGCAAGACTCAAACAAAGTAATCTCTAAAGTAGATGATGATCGGGTTGGTTTTGTAGCTAAAGGAAATAATAATTTATGGCTTGGAAATAACCGCAATAATTATGTGCAAAATCCTGTATTTAGAGCGGTTGAGGGCGATATTTTTTGGGTAAATATCAATCCTAAAGTACGCGAGGTTGGTTCCTTTGTTATTACGAATAAAAATACTAATCCTGAAGCTACGCTGCGTTGGGCAGACCACTTCTTAAGTGAAGAAGGTACAGCGCTTGCTCGTCTTGGAATTGAAGATGTTACTTATACAATTGACAGTAATGGTTTTTATAAGCTGAAGGATGAATTTGCAAACAATCCTCAAGGACTTACAGTGGACGAAGCTCTTTCGGAGTATACGATTTTCCAGGGTGGTCAAATTATACAACGAGTAACACAAAAAGTTGATCAAAGTGCGGCTGTTCTTCCAGAAATGATTGCGAATAAGGATGTCATCCGTCCTTTCCTAGTGCCAGATGAAAAACTGATGATTCCAAGCTTCTCAGAGGAGGAAAATATCGAATTAAGCACGATTGCGCCAGATATTGAAGCTTATACTGAAGAGCAAATTATTAAATTTGTAACTGGAGCCAAATCAATTAGTGAATGGGATGATTATGTTAGCAGCTTAAATAAAATGAATCTTGAGAATTATCTTGGCATTTATCAAGCAGCTTATGATCGCTGGAATCAATAATAAGAACAGGGGATTGTCCTATGAAATTTTACGGTACAAGCGCAGCAGAAGGGATCCCGAATCCCTTTTGTAGCTGCTCAGTATGTATGAATGCTCGTCATAAGCGCGGACCAGAAATTCGCCGCCGCTCAACCTTTAGAATCAATGAGCAGGCTACTATTGATTTGGGGGCCGATTCTTTTCAAGAAGCGATTGATTTCGGAGATTTTACAAAGCTAGAGCATGTGCTGGTAAGCCATACGCATGAAGATCATTTCAATTATATGATGATGAATGTGCGCAATATGGCAATCGAACGACTGAATGGCCCTCTGCACTATTATTTTACGGATCGCGCTTACGATATCGTTGATTTCTATCGTCAAAGCCGTCCTATTATGAAGGGCATGACCTCTCATCTCGAAGAGCAAGGCATAATTGCCTTTCATAAGCTAGAGTTCAATAAGCCTGTTATTATTGCTGGTATGGAAGTTACTCCACTGCGAGGCAACCATCGCGGGAATATGGGCGAGGATTGTGCTAACTATTTGCTAAAATTGGAAAATGGTAAGCGAATTTACTATGGGGTTGATACAGGCTGGTATTTTCCAGAAACTTTCCAGGCGCTCGAAAACGTGACGCTTGATGTATTAATTAGTGAATGCACCTTTGGCCTTACAAGCGGTCGTGGTACTCATCCAGGCGGTCATTTGGATGCATACAGTTGTATGGAATTATTCCATACTCTGTTTGAACAAGGCACACTGCATAAAGGCTCTCAAATTTACCTTACTCACATTAACCATTTCACTTCCACCCATGCTGATCTAGTAGAATGGTTTGCCCAGCAGGATTTCCCTTGCAGCATTACAGTTGCCTATGATGGATTGAGTATTTAACTTATAAATAGAGGCCGTCCCTTATACATCAGATGATGTAAGGAACGGCCTCTGCTTATTGTGGATTACTTCTCACTTCTATAATTCCTGATTAAGTTTCCACAAACGCAGCATGATAACAGCTGCTTCTGCTCTCGTCGCTATCCCATTAGGATCGAATAGTTCACTTGCTCTACCCTCGATTATACCTCTCGTATAAACCGAATGTACATATCCAGTTGCCCATGTCGGTATAGTTGAACTGTCCTGAAATGGCAATGTCTCTACAGTATTCGATTCCCACTTCATCGCTCTTGCAACTAAAGCGGTTAGCTCTGCTCGTGTTATGATTTGATCCGGTCTAAAGGTTCCATTCGGATACCCCATTATGATATCCTTCGTTACGGACGTAGCAATAATATTTTTTGCCCAAGCTGGAATCTCTCCCGCATCGCTAAAGTCGAGTTCTTGTGATGATGCTTCTACTTCGATGCCAAGTGCTCGTAACAAAAGGGCTGTTGCTTCTGTACGTGTTATCTCTGCATTGGGGACGAATAGCGTTGAGCTTATCCCCTCTACGATACCTAAGCTTGACGCTTCACAAATATCTGCCATTGCCCAGTGTCCTACGAGATCAGTAAATGAACAAACAGCCACTTGCCCTTCAGCTACACGCGTAATCGTTACCGTATAACGTTTCTCCGTTCCATTTTCTGCTCGCACGACTAGAGTTACGATATTGTCCCCCAGTTGCAGTGCAACCTTAACGGGTGACACGATCGTTTCTTGACCATAGCTTACACTTGCAGATGTATCAGCTGGTTGTACCCTAAGCTCTAGCTCAGTAGCAGTTGTCACAGCCCTATAGCTAACCTTGGATGCAGTAAACACTGAGTCTAACGTTAACGATTCGTCTCCATTGCGTAGCTCTAGTACTGCTAAGTCAGCATTACTCGATAATACGCTAGATGGTGTATTACGAACGACGCGAACTGTGCGAATAACCTCATCGGCTTGATTCCCCGCAGTATCAACAACATTGTACTTCACTTCATATTTGCCTAAAATCGCAGTATCTACATCATCTTGAACAACGATATTCTCGGTAATTTTATCATCATGATTATCACTGGCTGTAGCGCCCGAATCATTATATATACGACCAGTATTTATTGTAATAGAATGAGATCCATTCAATGTAATGACTGGTGGTGTTGTATCTATCGTCCATGTGTACGTCGCGGGAGTAGCATCAATTGCTCCGTTATTAGCTGCACGTACTGCTATCGTATGCACGCCTTCCGCTAAGTCGGTTAACGTTAACTGACTATCACTCTCAACATAGGCAGCACCATCCAATGAATATTCAAATACAGCACCATTCGCTGGTGAAGCATTAAACATAAAGTTCGCAGTTGTAGCATTAGTAAGGGCTGCGGGTGCGGTTTCAATCACAGTGTCAGGAGCACTCGATTCCCATTGTGCATATAGCATAGTATCTTCCATAAAAAATATATAATCATTAACTTCATAGTGATCACCAGTACCATCTGACTCCGTATTCCAGCCGTTAAAAGTAAATCCCTGCCTACTCCAGCCATAAATATTATCATTAACTGCTACTCCGCTACTGAAGTAGTAGTGATTACTATCATATAAGCTTTCAGCAGAAGCTTCTTCATTACTTGAGTAGGTTAAATATGTATCCATTCCTTTATGATAAGGATAGCCAAAGTTATTTAAAGCATTATGTTTCCATATTGTATCGAAATCCCAATCATCATATGAAGAAACTAGCTTCATATTTTCTGTAGATAGTCCCAATCCTTTCTCATTATCCTGCTGTCCTGACGTTTCAAGATCGTAATAACTGCTTGTTACAATGCCTGCTTCGTCACCCTCAACATTAAGTCCAACTAAGCCACCAACTGAAGAAGTTCCATGTACGACACCAATAGCGTAACTATTCGTTATACTCCCCTCAATATTTGATCCAACTAAGCCACCGACTTCATCTATACCTGTAACATCCCCATTAGCATAGCTATTGGAGATGTCATGATTATCATTATCGCCTACTAAGCCACCAACAGAGTATTCACCTACTACTGAGCCTGTAGCACTACTCGTTGTGATATTGCCATCGTTATCACCAACCAATCCACCAACATCTTCTTCTCCCGTAACATTACCGCTTGCCGAACTCTGAGAAATTTGACTATCATCATTACTGCCTACTAATCCACCGACATCACGGATACCTTCAACATTAGCATGAGATATACCTTTTGTAAGACTTGTACCATCCATTTTACCTACTACGCCGCCAACATTCACCTCACCTATGATGCTACCATTAGTTATAACATCGTCTATCTGAGAGCCATCATTGACATTTCCTACTGCACCGCCTACATCATCTATGCCTGTAACCGTACCGTTAAATACTCCATGCTCAAGTATTCCTCCTGCTTTGCCACCAATTAATCCACCCACACTCTCATTGCCCTCAACCTTACCATTGTTTCTCGCATTAGAAAGATTACCGTGATCATTGTATCCGATAATTCCCCCTATATAGCTTTTTCCTTTTACTTCACGTCCTTCATAATCTTCCATGTTTTCTAGATTCAAAGATTTTACATCGTCTATTTTCCCTCGATTGTAGCCCACTATTCCGCCGACATAATTTTCACCAGAGATCAGACCATTTATATACCAATTGTTCGATAATCTCCCTGTATTTTCACCTGCCATACCACCTACATATTCTATTCCATCTATGTTTCCGGACAAAACATTGCCAACGAAACGACCATTATTAATTGCTGCAAAACCTCCAACGTATGATTTACCTACAATTGTCCCTTTATAATTGGAGCTTACGAGTTGACCATTATTGCGGCTGACGATACCACCCACATAACTAGCACCTTCAATATGCCCTGTAAAGGTGACAGAACTCATAGCTCCCTCATTATTGACAACAATACCTGCTACATCGTCATCATTACTAAGAACTTCACCTGAAATATCTACATGAGTAACTTCACCATAATTAGTTACAGCAAGAGTCGCACTTTTTTCTCCTGTTTGTAGCTCAACATCTACAAAATCAACATATTTAATTAAACCTGTGGAACCAATAGTATGGATAAATGCTTGTTCCTCAGCAATTACTGAGTTATCCATATACAAATGACTAATCTGATATGATCCTTCTTCACCGTATGCATCATCAGAAATTGCCCCCTTAAGACTTCCTGTAAATGGCTCAATTGATGAGCCAATAGGTACCCAACCACCATTATCGTGATAATCACTTAAATCAATATTCGCGATTAGCCTATAGTGGCTATCTAGATCCAATCTTATCGCATCTAGTTGCTCTGCTGTCGCAATTAGATATGGGTCACCTGCTTCACCGCTCCCTCCAGCGAAGCTTACTGCTGCCTCTACTACTGAACCCCCAGGTACTACCCAACGAGGAATATCAATAAAAATTAATAATAATGCCAGCATAACCGTTAATGCTCGTTTGCTCCATGAACTCAAGTCATTCACTCCCATTTATAAATTAAAAATCTTGATGTCTACTCATAAGCTCTATGATGAAAACAATCGCTTATAATATAACATTGAGCAATGAAAGAATTATGAATGAAACTGAGAAACGACAATGAAGCTTCTTAATTATGCTATCAATTATAGAATTCAACTACTTTCGTACAATGCGCCTGCAATCTCATAACCAATGGTTTTACCTTGCTCTAGCTCTTCATTAGAAGCGTTATATTCAAACTTCAAGCTCTCATGGACGATATCTGCACCGAGCTCGCGCAATTTATGTTCAATGATATCCACCGCTCCACAATAATGGTCATACGAGCTATCTCCCGATCCAAATACAGCAGCCTTTTTCCCGCTCAGATCAAGCTCCTCCAAGTCCTCATAAAAATCAAGGAACTCATCAGGTAACTCTCCATCGCCCCATGTATATGCCCCGATAATAATTCCATCATATTGTAGCAATTCCGCTGCTTTAGCATCATATGCGTCTTTTCGTACAACCTCTATACCAGCTGTCTTCACTCCACTTTCAATAAGCTCAGACATTTCTTCCGTATTACCAGTCAAGCTGGAATAAACAATAATAACTTTAGTCATGCCATTTCCCCCTCAAAGTGATCTT
>DXHF01000277.1 GCA_019113605.1 Candidatus Paenibacillus intestinavium | reverse complement strand
GGTAACCTGGAAGTTCCCGAAATACACACGTCCAATTGGATACAGAGAACTAGTGGACTAGGTACCATACTTCTAAGCGCTGTGGCTATAGGGAATGGTATCGCTGTACTTGGAGGGGCTAGTGGTAACTTAGCTACGTCTTTTGATGGTATTACATGGACGAAGCGGACTACTGCCTTCGGTACGGCGTTCGTACGTTGCGCGACGTTTGGAAAAGGTATATTCGTAGCGTCAGCAGGAGAAGGGTTAATTGGCACTTCGAGTGATGGTATCAACTGGACATTACGCACTAGTGGTTTTGGTACTAGCTTTATTTACTCTATAGCGTTTGGTAACAACATGTTTGTAGCAGTAGGCGCTAACGGGAAATTAGCTACCTCTTTGGATGGGATCACATGGACGCATAGGAGCAGCGGAATAACCGAGAACTTTAATAGCGTTGCAGCGGGTAACGGTATATTTATAGCTACAGCGAACATTGGGCGCGTGCTTACATCTACGGATGGTATCACATGGACAGCGCGTGCTAGTGGGTTTGGCAGGGATCCTGTAGAGAGTGTAGTTTGCGGTAATGGTATGTTTGTAATTGCAGGTTATGAAGGGATGATAGCTACATCGTTTGATGGTATTACTTGGAGGCACAGGTCTAGTGGGTTTGGTGCTACTCGAATAACAACTGTAGGGTTCGGTAACGGGCTTTTTGTAGCGGCAGGTAACGAAGGGAAATTAGCTGCCTCTTTGGACGGAATCACATGGACGCATCGCGTTAGTGGTTTCGATACTTCTGGAATCTCGGCGATAGCTTTTGATAGAGGGTTGTTCGTAATCGTAGGGGCAACAGGCAAAGTGGCGCAACTAGGTACAATGCTTACGGGGTAGTGTATAAAGGTAGATTGTATGAACTACGAAACATCATAAACAGAGATAGCCGTCCGAACATGGGGCGGTTTTTTGGTATGGAGGTCGCGTAGAATCTACGAATTGTAATTAATCTACCAATATTCGACAATATAAAGTGAAGGTATGCAACCAATAAAATTAAATCAAGAAAATAGGGGAGTGTATGAACAATGATCGTAATTACTCAAATCAATACAAATGTTATCTTGGATATTGCTGACCACACGGAATTGGTAGGCAGTGATACAAAGGTTGCTAAAAATGGTGGGGTGTACTTTATTGGCTTTGAAGTGAATGTGTATGAAGTTAGCGCAATTCCACTGGATGTAAAAGCGAATTCTCACTGCTATGATGGTCAAACTTTTACAGAGAACCTTAACTTCGTTGAACCTTATTCTCCTAGTGATGATATCGCAACACTCCAAACTGAAAATGCCATGCTATTAACTAGAGTTGATAAGCTTGAAAAGGACAATACAGACTTGCAAGATGCACTTATCGAGCTTGCTAGTGCAGTAGAAGGAGGCAGTATCTAATGTCTAAAATCTACTATGCACGCATTAAGCGTGATGAAAGTTTTACAATCAATGATGTACCGCTACGCTGGCAAGCAGATACACAAGCGTTACTAGATGCAGATAATCAACAGTAGACCTTAAGGATCTTTGTTTATTACCAAAAACGAGAAATGAGGTGTGTCAATTGAACAAAGAACTAACGATCTGGGGTGCGATTGGAGCGATAGTTGTACCCGCGTTTGAATTTATGTATGGGGCAGGTGAAGCGGTGATTATTGCGATAGTTGCACTTATATTTTTTGTAGGCATGGATTGGATTACTGGCTCACGAGCTGCAAAAAAAGATAATAGTTATGGAAGCGAGTACGGTATCGATGGCATATTCCGTACTTTTTTTATGCTCTTATTACCTGCAGGCGGGCATTTACTCGATCTTCTTTTTAATTTACCAGGTATTTTATTTGGAGCATTAATTGCTGGATTACTATATCACGTTATTAACTCAATGGTGGCCAATGCTATTAGAGTTGGCTGGGGCGATTGGCTGCCATTAACGACCTTAGAAGTTTTGCTTAAATGGGTAGGTAGCGAAATGGATAAGAAGGTTCAACGTGCAGCAGATCGTGGTGGTAATGTTAATTAAACAAGGCAAGCGATTATGGACATCCAACAACGGTTAAGTTGCAAAATGGGAAGTAAAAAAACGAATAAGAAAGGAGTGTCTCCACATTGATCGGAGATAGTAATCCCGAATTAATCATTGATCCTGGTCACGGCGGTTCGGATCCAGGAGCAAGCGGAAACGGAATTATCGAAAAGCTTATGACGCTAGCTATATCGCTTTACCAATACAATAGATTCAAAGAATTGGGCGTAAAGGTTGCTCTTACTCGCGATACTGACAAATTTATCGATAGCACGCCACGAGCAAATCTTGTAGCAAACAGCAAGGCTAAGTACTGCATCAGTAATCATATTAATGGCGCTACGTCTACTACGGCAAAGGGTGCTGAGATCATCCATAGCATCCATAATGATGGCAAATTAGCTAAAGCTATTGTGAGCTCAGTGCAAGCAGCAGGACAAGTATTGCGCACTACAGCAACCTTCAGCAAAGAAGGTAATAAGTTAGTTGTAGATAGCAAAGGGCAAGCCATCCTTAAAAATGGTGAAAAACAATACGGGCCGAACGGCCAAGATTACTACTTTATGCATCGGCAAACAGGGAGTGTAGCTACTAACATTGTTGAGTATGGATTTTGCTCTAATGCAGAGGACGCAGCGCGATTGACTGCTAAGTGGCAGGCGTTAGCCGAAGCGGTAGTAAAAGCTTACTGTGAGTTTGTTGGCCATAGGTATGTAGCACCTAAAGGAGAGAATGTAGTGGAAAACACTACGAATAAAAGTGGATTTACAGACGTACCGGATAATCATTGGGCTGCATCATCCATTAAGAAGGCAGCTACTGGTGGTGAAAAAGGTATCATAACAGGAGTTAGCGAAGGTGTATTTGATCCAAATGGTATCGTGACTAGAGCACAACTTGCGGTTATCTTAGATCGAGCTAAGCTGTTGAATAAATAATTTATCCAAGGGAAATTCACCTTCCTCAAAACATATAACTATTTTAAGTATTTATAAATGTGAAAAAGGAAGAGAAAAATTTCTTAGAAACTAAATAGACATGACAAAGCCCCTCTACCTAAATTCGTAGACGGGGCATACTCAAATACAATCTTTTTAATTTGTTAATTGTCCACCATTATTCATGGTTTGATTCGAAGAAAAACTATTATTTGAGGGTGTAATTTGCTTGTACATCTCTACGACTTGTTGCATTTCAGCAACGGCTTGTTGGTGAGATTGAAGAGCAGTATGTATGGCGTGTATAGCTTGTTTCTCATTTGATATTAACTCTTGAAGTTGCATCGAATTTCTTTGTTCTTGCTGTCTTAATTCTTCATAAACCTTGTAAGAATGTGTAGTCTGCTGGATTAATAGTTGAACCATTTGCTCGCATTCATGCATAGGATTAGAATTGTTTTTATTCATTTAGTAGCCTCCTAAATTTAATACTACTATTATGGTCAGATAATTTTTATCTAATCCTTGTTAAGTTTGTTTTATATAGATCAGTTATGTATGACATTATATTAACATTAAGTTTAATAATGAAAAATGTGGAACTAAAGGAGGTTTTAGGATGTCTATAGAGAATCATATTTTATGCAGCGAAATAATTATTTAAAGGGTGAGACAATGAATAGTTTAAAAAGTAAAAGAAGAAAGATTGTTGCAAGCTCGGTTTCCATGATGCTTGCACTTACGTTATTTGTTAACAGCACTCCCGCATCAGCTACAGTAACTACTTATGGGAAGTGGGCAAGTAGAACACAGACTATAAATGTTGTGAATACTACATCACTAACTCATTGGAGCAATGGTGCAGCAAAGTGGAAGAACAGTACGAATTATAATGTGAGCGCGATGACAGGAATGGGATTAACCTACTACACATTAGATGTAAACAAATCTAATGTTGATTGGGATGGACTTTGTACATTTACTGTAACGAGCGGGATTATTACAAAAGCAATTTTAAATCTTAATACTCATTATACGTCTCAAAGTCAGTATACAAATAGTGTTATTGCAGGGGTGACTGGTCATGAAATTGGTCATTCATTAGGGTTAAATCATACATCGGTTGTTGAAACTTCCTCTATTATGCATCCATACACATTTAACGACAATGGTACTCTAGCAAGGGCATTATCTCCATCCACATCAGATAAAACAGTAGTTAATAATTTATACCCGTTGGCTACACTAGCTGCCAATAGAGTAGATTTAGAGTCTTCTTCAGATGATCAAACTATTCAACTTGAGCCTTCATGGGCGGTTTATTATGAAGATGAAGAAGCACTAACAAAAGCAGCGGATCTCGTGATTAGAGGGACCGTACTAGAAACAATCGGTAATTATGCATTAAAGGGCAACTATAGTGATTACAACACGAGAGTTAATATTCGATTGTCTGATGTAATTAAAGGTGCTGAACTTGTTGGAGAGACGATTACAATTTCTCAAATGGGGGGGACAGATGGTAAGGTTGATGTGCTATCTGATCATTCTACTCATCTAAAGGAGAAACAAGAGGTTGTATTGTTTTTACGCCAATCAAGTGATGGCACATATCGACCGATCAATGAAGATGATGGTATTTTTGTACTGAGAAATAGCCAATTTAACAATATAGCTACTGATCAAGAGCTCAATGAACAGAAGATAGAATCTGCGTTGTAGTTATTCGTAGCGAATACTGGATACAACGAAATTTAACTATATAATATTTTTCAATTAAGAAATGATCCTTTAGGTAATTCAAGAGGATCATTTCTTTTTGTTTATGACTTGAATAAGAACGTGTGTTCGTATATAATAAAAACAAAAACAACAGGCGGTGTTTTTGTGCATAACTATATTGGTAAAAACGTACAGCTCATTTATGTAGATAGCAAGAGAAATGTATCTACTCACAATATTAAAGTTATAATGTCAGGGGATAAGCGATTTATAGCATACTGCTACACAGCTCGAGAGGTAAAAATTTTCAATAAATCGGGCATTGTAGATGTTTCTATCGAAAAAAGTAAGAAGCTGCTAGTACATATTTGAAAGCTGATATGTTTGTCAAACTACAATATGAAAAAAGACATTTCTAGAAAATCCAATACAAATCCTAACTTAACAGCCAAGAATGTTGACTTTTTACAGCATTCTTGGCTGTTAAGTTATATCTATACAGGCTTTTGACGCTACTTTCCGGCAGCTAGCTACTATTTTCGGATCGTCACACTTGTTCCAATAGTGACAAGCTGTGCTAATTGAAGAACATCTGAATTATACAATCTAATACAACCATGAGAAACCTCGTGTCCAATAGATGACGGGTTATTCGTTCCGTGGATACCGTAATGAGGTCTAGATAAGCCCATCCAGTACGCACCAAATGGTCCTCCTGGATTTGGGGCTTTATTAATTATAGTGTAGTTACCTAGTGGAGTTTGCGTTAACATTTTACCGACTCCGACGGGAAATCCTCTAACTACGATGTTTTGATCTAATAAGTAGAGCATTCGATCAGACAAATCAACAATAATACGATAATTTGGCACAGTTATTCGCCTCCTTAAAGCTTTCGCGTAGCATCTTATCAACTCGAGTTAATAAGACCACGAATGAATATAGTATATTGAATGACTTGTTATAATATGAAATATTGCATAAGATAAGACTATACGCGAATACAACGTTGATTATGAGTCAAAAGGCGGTAAAGTAGAATGAGCTACAGATATAGAGATTCGGGCAGCGATAAGCACTCGAATAATAGAGATGGCAACAAGATGAACGCGTCTACTACTCCTAATGGAATAAAACAGCATGCTAATTCTTTGAGTTATTATAGGCAGAATGAGATGGAGCAAGCATTACTACAGCGGATTCATGCTCAAACTATTATTGTTGGGTTTCTACTATATAAAGGTGAGATTAAAGGGATTAGATTTTTCGAGCCAACTAAGGGTAAGTTTATCGATGTTGCTCCATGGCATTTGAATTCATTTGCTATGAGTAAGCTGAAGCTAATGGGTGTTAGAAATATCGAATTGCTACGTCATGAAGCAGGGGAAGCACGAGGAACAGTACTTATTGAGTATTTGACGAAGCATGAAATTGCAGGATATTATCGAGCTAATCGGATGATACCGAATGATTTGGCAGAAGCTTTAAGTACGATTGTAAATTATATGGATGATGTTGCCTATCAGCAATTAATTGCCACTATGGGGGCTGAAGCATAACAAAAAGGTGTTGTTCTAAGGTAGAGATAATAATCTACTTATTGGACAACACCTTTTTGTTATTGCCTATACTAGTAATAATGTTAATCCATATAAACAAATCGATGCGATAACGAGCAAGATCAGCGGTTTCGTCGCAGTTCTCTTTATGCTACGTAAATCTATAGACAAGCCTAATGCTGCCATTGATAAGGCAAGCAGAAATGTTGCGACTGAAGAAATATTCGTCTGAATCGCTTCATTCATAAAGCCAACGTGAAATCCAACTGAAGTAATAAGCGAAACGACAATAAATCCAATAATGAAGTAAGGGAAGCTTGCTTTTGCAGTTGCTCCATCATGCTTACGATTCATCCACCATGTGAAAATGATCGTAACAGGGAATAGGAGAAATACACGACTTAGCTTGGCCATAAATGCGCTAGTTAATGACTCGTTACCGAAGTAATCACCTGCTAAAGCGGCGTGTGCAATCTCATGTGTACTGTAGCCTACCCACGTACCGTATTGCTCTGGAGATAAAGGAATCCAATGTTGTACTAAAGGTGCACCTAAAGCAAACAATGTGCCGACGATAGCAATTAATGCAGCGGATAGCGCAATTTCATTTTTATTGGACTTAATAATAGGAGATACTGCTCCGATAGCAGCTGCGCCGCATATTGCTGTTCCTGTAGCAAGTAAGAGTGCGATAGATTGCTCTACTTTCAAGCACTTCGCTAATAATAGTACAATCATAAATGTGCAAGCAATGACAATAGCAGCTGCTCCGATAAGTGATAAACCATCTTGAAGTAGTAATATAATATTCAAACGGACTCCATAGAGGACAATCGCAATTCGTAATATGATCTTCGAGCTGAAGTCTATTCCATCTTCCCATTTGGCAGCATTATATATAAAATTCCGAAACAACACTGCAAGTATAATTGCAATCGGAAGAGGACCGACTAAAGATAATCCAGGAAGATAAGTGCAAGCATATGCAACAATTGCTAAGCTTGTTGGTAGTAATATTCCGTATAGTTTTTGTGTAGTCATTAAGCTCGCCTCGCTCTCTACTATTACTTTACAATAGAGGATGTATAAATAAAAATTAATATAATGTATGATAACGATAAGTAAATACTTATATTCGGTGGTGATCTAATGGATATGAAGCATCAAGTGTTTTTAACTATTATTGAAGCGGGTAGTTTCTCTAAAGCGGCAGAACGTTTATACATGACTCAACCTGCGGTCAGCCAATATACGAAGCAGCTTGAAGCGGAGATCGGAGTTGCATTATTTGATCGCTCGACTAAAAAACTGCATGTAACTGGAGCAGGGAGAATAGTGGAGCGACATGTTCGGCGGTTAGCAGAAATGGATCGTGAGATGGAGCAAGCGATTCATGACTATCTTCACGAAGTGAAGGGATTGCTGCGGATAGGGGCAAGTTATTCGTTCGGGGAGTATGTACTGCCCAGCATTGTAGCAAGTTTCCTGCAGCAGTATGCTGATGTTACTCCCAAAATAGATATTAATAATACATATGCAATCGCTAATGCTGTCGCAGAGCAACAAATTGATATCGGAATTGTAGAAGGGTATGTTCAGCATCCACAATTACAATTGCAGAAGATCGCCCAAGACGAGATGGTTGTTGTAGCTCATCGCCTTGATATTAATATTGCTCAGGCGACTTGGATTGCACGAGAACGTGGCTCAGGAACTAGAGAGGCGATGGAAACGTTTCTCACAAAGTTTCAAGTGAAACCCCAATTAATGTATGAGTATGGCAGTACTCAATTAATTAAAGGGACTGTAATGGCAGGGATAGGTGTATCTTACTTATCCAAGTGGACGGTGCAGCGAGAGCTTGAAGAAGGATTATTATTCACGATCAATGAGGAAGAATTCAATATGGTCCGTGATTTCTACTGTATTCAGCGTAAAGAGGCGGTTCAGAGCAAAGTATTCGATGTATTCATTCAACATTTGCGGCAATGTTGTGGTAATATGCAATCAGAAGCATAATAGCGGTAGCTTCCTAAGTGGTATTAATTATGAAGGAGCATCTCAGGAAGTACATAAAAAGTTTGGGAGGAATGTACAATGGCTATTGCAGAAGTAACAATTATTCCAATTGGAACTGGAAGTACAAGCTTGAGTTCATACGTTGTAGACTTGCAACATGTTCTAGAGCAACAGAAGAACATTCAATACACATTAACTTCGATGAGTACAATTATTGAAGGCTCACTGGATGACATATTTACTGCAATAAGGGCCATTCATGAAGCTCCATTTCAAATGGATGCACAGCGTGTTTCTACTTCAATTAAAATAGACGATCGTCGTGACAAAGAAAGCTCATCAGCTCAAAAGTTACGTTCCGTTCAAGAAAAACTTTCACAATAACGAATCAAAACGAGGCAGCCTTTTCACATAGGCTGCCTCGTTTTGTTATACATATCTATTTCTCTTGCTTGGACTCTTTATCTAGATGCTGCTTTAATGAAGCTTTTTTTGCAGTTAACTGCTTGGATAGATCAGTTTGCGAACGTTTCGCAGTTTTGATCTCCTCGTTGAGCTTATTGATTCGTGCCATTTTATTATTGAGATCACTATGCGTTTTGCTTAATTTCATATCTCTTTGCAATTGATTGATTTTGGATTCGGCTTTTTCTTGTTTCGTTTTGTCGTTAATGGTTTTAGTTTCTATGTCAGCAATTTCACGTTGTAGACGAGTAACAATTGCTTTAGTGAACATAATGGACATTCATACACCCCATAATCATTTAGTATAGCTAAGTCATTATATTACTATAAATAGCGTAATTAAGCGAGAACTGGAACTGATAATGTTCCTAAGGTAATATAGTATAGAGAACATATTATAAGATTTACTAAATGATAATGGAGGCTATAAGATGAGTAAAGCTTATTTAACGATTGACGATGGACCGACAACACTTACGCGTGCAATGATCGACTACCTCCAGTCAAAAAACATTATGCCGGTGCTATTTTTCTATGGACATCAATTAGAAAAGCATTTTGATGAAGGACTTTATGCTCTGAAGCAGGGTGCAATTATCGGTAATCACAGTTATAGTCACCCTAATTTTAATAATATTTCATACGAGGAATGCATTGAGGAAATTGAAAAACAGGATGCGTTACTTGAACGTTTATATCAAGCTGCTGGTATGCAGCGGACATATAAATTATTTCGCTTCCCTTATGGAGCTAAAGGTGGAAAACATAAAGCGTTGATTCAGCAATACTTACGTGAGCAAGGCTATAATAGAGTGGATGATAGTGAAATTGATATTAAATGGTACATAGATAATGAGCTCAATAAGGATATAGATTCATATTGGACATTCGACTTTACGGAATATCAATTGAATCATTCTTCTGATTTTACTTATGATAGTATTCTGCAGCGAATACATGATCCCAATCCCGAGACGGGAGCACCGTTACTAGAGAAGGATTCGAATCATATTATTCTAATCCATGATCATGAGAGTACAGACAAAATATTACCTGACTATTATAAAATTCTTATCGATTATGTTATAGAAGCAGGCGTTGAGTTTATTGGTCCGAGAATTACGCCACAGACTAAGTGAGTGATGATGAAACAACTAGTGACTGAGGATATAAAGTAGGAAACTTGGAGGTAATTTGATTGATAATCAGTATCGTTATTATACTCGTTCTTGTCATATGTATCTATTTATTGCTGAATTTTTATGCTCCTCTTGGAGCTAGTCAGTCGAGTGCGCGTAGACGCGAGTTTAGCCAGTCTAACAATTATGAGGGGAAAAGCTTTATTAATGCTATTCCGACTACAATGGGAGTAGCATCATCCAGCAAAGAAAGAATGAGCTTAATGGCTGATTTCATTAAAGGGAATCCAAATTCAAGACCAAGGAAACCGCTTGAGATTATCCCGTTGAGCGAGAATCATTTTGCTGCGGGAGATAAGCCTAGACTAACATGGTTTGGTCATTCTGCTTCATTGCTGCAATTGGATGGGAAAACTATTCTACTTGATCCGATGTTCGGTAGAGCCCCATCGCCTGTTTCCTTCATAGGTGGAAAGCGTTATAGTAAAAAGCTTCCTTTTGAAATCGAGCAACTACCGATAATAGACGCTGTAATTATCTCTCACGATCATTATGATCATCTCGATTATGGTTCGATCGTTAAGTTGAAAAGTAGGGTGAAAAGATTTATCGTTCCGCTAGGTGTAGCACCTCATTTGGTCAAATGGGGCATCGAACCTGCGATTATTACGGAGCATGATTGGTGGGATGAGTTATCCTACGAGGGAATACAGCTAGTCTGTACGCCAGCAAGACATTTCTCGGGTAGAAGCTTGACTGATCGCAATGCAACATTATGGTGTTCGTGGGTTATTAACGGACAATCGGCTAACATCTTTTTCAGTGGCGACAGTGGTTATGGGCCTCATTTCAAGGAGATAGGGGAAAAGTATGGTCCATTTGATCTGACATTAATGGAATGTGGTCAATACAATAAGCATTGGGAATCGATTCATATGTTTCCAGAGCAGACAGTTCAAGCGCATATGGATGTGCGAGGTGAAGTTATGATTCCTATTCATTGGGGAGCATTCACATTATCACTTCATGATTGGACAGATCCAGTTGAACGCGTTGTGAGAGCGGCGAAGGAGCGTAACATTAATATTGCTACTCCTCGTATTGGTGAAGCTGTTCAAATTGGAGCAACTTCATATCCAGTAGAGGAATGGTGGAACAAACAAGGCAGTGATTAATCGCTGTCTTTTTTTATTTTTAAAATTTAGATAATCTTTAACTTCTCTTTAAAAGAACTTAGAAAGTGGCGGATATACTATAAACAATTACAAAATTAAAATAACAACTAGAATAACTTCATTAATAATATTGTAAGAACAAAAATCAAATGATGGAGGGAATTGCAATGCAAAAAAATCAAACAGGTAAAACATCAATGAAGAGTTTCAAGAGAGGTATGGTGGTGGCAATAGCGCTGTTAACAGTTGGAACAACAGCATATGCTGCACCGAATGCGGAAAACTTCAAAATGTTCTTTGGAAAGAAAGCTAATGTTGCAGAACAATCTAAGTCAGTGATTAATGAAACTCAAGTAGTTGATGGCATTAAGATGACAGTGGAAGAAAGTATAATTGGTGGCAATAGTGCTATTATCATGGCGACATTTGAAAAAGAAGATGGATCAACATTTCCCCAGGATGCGGTTATCCAAGCACCTGAATTAAAGTGGTCAAAAGATGCTAGTTACATGGTAGAACAACATATTACAGAAGATGGGCAGAAAATTATTACTATGTTTGATGTGGATACTGCGAAAAGTATTGATGGACACAAAGTAACGATTACAGCTGATGCGATAGTGCATGCTCAGACGGAGGATATTATTTCTAAAGGTCCATTCAAAAATGTATTTATAGCACAGGAAAGCAGCAAGTCCCATGTAGAAGAGATGGATATGAGGCTGTTACTACAAGCAGAGGAATTAGAACTTCATGATGTTACAATTTCAGCACTCGGAATTGGAATTGAAGGTAAGCGTATAAATGGGAATGTGGACGAATTACCTCAAAACAGTCCTAATATTTTTTTAACAACAACTGATGGAATGGTGATAGAACTACATTTGGGTTCAACAAGCACTACAGATATTGGATTTAGCTGGAACTATAATTTGGATCGGAACGGAAACAGAATCTTTTTGGATGTAGAGACAATCAAGAGTATTACTATTGAGAATGAGATCATTCAGGTTACTCAATAATCATAATACTATTGATATTGAATCAAGGAATTCAATGAATATTACGATTAGGACTGATCGTATCAGTCCTAATTAGGCTAATTGTACATTGCTGTATAAGAGGAAAGTAGGGGGAAATGAAATGGATGATTCAATTATGTTCACTATTCAATCGGGATATTTTTTGATGCCAGTATTACTTATTTATGTTTTATACACTACTTTGGGTGTTATTTTGAAATATAAGAAAAGGAGCATAGGTCAATTTTTTGTGTTAACAACTTTTTGTGTTTACTTATTATGCGTAATTCATTTGGTGTTATTTCCGATAGAGGTTAATATCGGGAAATTCGCCAATCTTACTCCGTGGTACAAAGTTATTAACTTTGTTCCCATATTAACATTGGATATGAAAACATTCTTACTGAATATTATTATGTTTATTCCTTTAGGAATTTACTTACCATTACTCAAAAATAAATTTAATTCAGCTAATAAAGTAGCTTACTTGGCATTATTTTTTAGTTTGTCTATTGAGGTATTCCAACTTATAATGAGGATAGTATTTGGGAACGGAAGAAGTACAGATATTAATGATCTTATTGCAAATACGTTTGGAGGTATCATTGGCTATTTAATATTGAAGACACTATTAAAGAGCAAATGGTGGAATGACTTACTGAATAAGATGAAACTGTAATAACAAAAGGATGAGTATAATAGATATATTCTGTCATCCTGTACTGAGGAAGGTGAATATTACGAATACTAAAGTGCTCATTGTAGATGATGATAAAGAGATTGCAGAATTGATTCAAGTATACTTGCGTAATGAAGGATATCATATATATAAAGCTCAGGACGGACTTGAAGCACTAAAGATAATGGAACTTAATGCTATAGATTTAGTGATTTTGGATATCATGATGCCGAAGATGGATGGATTGGAACTATGTAGACAAATTCGAAAAGACAATCAAGTGCCCATTTTAATATTAAGTGCAAAAGTAGACGATATGGATAAAATCATTGGTTTGATGACGGGTGCTGACGATTATATGATTAAGCCTTTTAATCCACTAGAATTAACAGCAAGAGTAAAGGCGTTAATTCGGAGAGCTAGCTATCATCCTATCGCTAAGGATCCAGATTGTATTTACGTTCATCCTTTGAAAATTGATAAACAGAGTCACACCGTACATGTTCATGACAAAGAAATTAAATTAACAGCTATCGAATTTGATATTTTATATTTGTTAGCCAAAAATCGTGGAAGGGTTTTTGGCTCAGAAGAGATTTTTGAAAAGGTATGGAAGGAAATTGGTACAGGATCTAATAAAACAGTTATGGTACATATTAGTAACTTAAGAGATAAAATCGAAGCCATTGTTCCAGGAGAAGTGATTATTCAAACGGTCTGGGGAGTGGGTTATAAAATTGAAAAATAACCCGCTTATCATTATCAAATCCGTACCAATATGGAGAGTTATTGTCTACTTGTTGCTCTCACTCAGTCTGACGCTTGTAACAGCAGTTTTACTGATACCTTCTTTAGATTACTTTCAAAAAGAGATTAACCTGCTTGCAGTTATTATTGAGTCACTTGGATCTCTTATAGGGAAAGGATTATATGTATTTATTTTTGGCTTTGTTTTTTGTATATATCTATTCCTTTTCTATCGATTTGAGAAAAGGCGTTTCATTACAGTGGAATTTTTTCATTTGTTAGAAGAAGTTGAACGTATTGCTAGTGGTCGTTTTGATGAAAAGGTATCCTCCAGAGCTGAGGCTGGATTAGGCAAACTTGTCGAAAGTATTAATAATGTTGTTATTCAAGCCAAAACAGCTATAGATGAAGAGCGAAGGGCTGAACAAGTGAAAAGTGATTTAATAACGAATGTGGCCCATGATCTGAGATCTCCACTAACATCCATTATCGGCTATTTGAATCTAATAAATGAAGATAACTATAGGGACGAGGTTGAACTTCGTTATTATATACAGATTGTTAATACAAAAGCTGAACGGCTGCACGATTTAATTAATGATTTATTTGAATATACATATGTTCAAAATAAAGAAACTCTAAGTAATGAAACTCCAATTAATATTGAAGAAATGATCAATCAATTAGTTGTTCAACATAGGATTCAAATACAAGAAGCAGGAATGGAAATGAGACAATTCATTACTACTACCGATCCAGTAGTCATTGGTAATGGTAATAAACTGGCAAGAGTATTTGAGAATCTTATCCAAAACGCTATAAGGTATGGAACCGAAGGGAAATATGTTGATATCTACGTTAAGGACTCACTACAAACAGTTGAAGTGGAAGTGGTTAATTACGGAAAAACAATACCAAAAGTTGATTTACCATATATTTTTGAACGGTTTTATAGAGTGGAAAAATCTCGATCAGAATATACCGGTGGATCAGGTTTAGGTCTTGCAATTGCGCAAAGTATCGCCAAATTACATGGTGGTGAAATCAAAGTAGATAGCTCAAAGGGGAGGACCTCATTTGTAGTTAGCCTAATAAAAAAATATAATAGATAAATCTAAAGAGGCAAGAATTTCATGAATGGAATTTTTGCCTCTTAATTAACACAACGCTACTCGGGTTTAGTGATCTTTAAGGTTTCAAGATCTTTACGGATATTTTCTTCAGCGGTACGAATCGCGGTATTAACATACGTCCCATGTAACGCAATATCAGCAAAAGCTTGAGTCACATGCTTAGATACTATTATCAAGCGCAGGAACTCGACCATTTCGAGAAACTTTACGTTGAACTTCATCGGATAAAATATTAGCTAACACTTGAAAGGCTTCGTCTGGATGCTTGCTCACGGTTGAGATAGATACAGAGTGCACATTCGCTACTTTACCTTGTCCTAGGTAATCATCAAAGTTAGGGATAGTAGCGATATCCCAGTTCAATGGCTTACCCGCAGCACGTAATTCTTCCAATGTACCAATTAAGTTAGCCAATAAGGTAGGTCGAATCGCTAGATTTTGATCGATGACGAATGAATTACGGTCATATTGATACTTATCCCCTTGGTCATATCCAGGAATTTGTACACTTTTCTCGACGGTCTCGAAGATTTTTCTCCATCGCTCGGATTGTAAAATGGGTTCACCAGTTTCTGGATCTAATGTAGACACACCGTAGCTACCTTGTAAAGTGGCAGGACCGTTGTTAAGATCAATTCCAATATATTGCACGCCATCGTCATTACGTGTTAATTGCTGTGCAATTTCTAATATATTATCCCAAGTGGCTTGCTCATCAGAAGGATAGGGAACATGGAATTTATCGAAAATATCTTTGTTATAGAACAAAGAGGCTACGTTAGAAGAAAAGGGTAGTGTAAATAGCTCTCCATCTTCAGAAAAATTATATACAGATTCAAGCAGGTAGGGCTTAATACGCTTCGTATCGAACCCGTATTTATCAGCAAGTGGCGTTAAGTCAGCTAATGCTTCTAGTTCTTGGAACGCATAGAATGAACCACTAGTTTGATAGATGATATCTGGTGGATCGTTAGAAATTAACACTTCAGCTGGTGTTACACCTTCAGCAGGTACGATTTTTTCTAAAGTAATATGTGGAAACTTTTCCTTCGTTGGTTGAACAAAAAATAAATCGAATTCTGTGTCCGTCAATGTCCCGCCTCCAACATAGAAGGTCAATGTAACAGGATCTAGTGATCCTTGTTGTTCAGACGTAGCCGTTTCCGAAGCTGTTGTTTGTTTCTTTCCATCTGAATTCGTTGTTGCCTGACTAGTCGTCGCATTAGTTCGCTGCCTTGTTTTTTCTATAGGATTAGATAGTGCTGCTAAAGTTCCCGTATTAGTTATTTATCCATGGGTGTTACTTATTTTCGGGTTGCCTCGTATATAAAAGTCTGCTTACTATGAGTTGGTGCTTTGCCATACTCGAAATCAGCTGAAACGACGACATCTAAAAAACCGATGCTCTCTAATATGAGTTTGAATTCTTCGATCCCATACCAGCGTAGTGCAAGGCGCTGCAGCTCAGTCTGAATAAGCTCACCGCTGCGCCATTTTTCATATTTAAGATATGAAACTTTATATTGACTAAAAAAATCTGCTTCTACAAGGTTGTCTTCCAATG
>DXHF01000276.1 GCA_019113605.1 Candidatus Paenibacillus intestinavium | reverse complement strand
ACAATACGACGATTCGTGTCGTAGATGATTTTGCCAAAATCGGATTGCCGCTAGATATGGCAGCAATACTAATTATAGAACAAGACGGTGAGCCAGAAATAGTCGAACGTGATATTGAACATATCTTTAATATCTGTAAGGAAGAGCAGGCGGATAGAATTGAAATTGCTGCAAATCGCGAGGAAGCTGAAAAGCTGCTAACAGCACGCCGTAGTGCATTTACAGCTCTTGCTCGTTTGCGTCCGACGACAATTCTTGAGGATGCGACTGTGCCACGCTCCAAAATTGCCGATATGGTGCTTCGTACAAATGCGATAGCGCAAAAATTTAATGTGAATATTGCAACGTTTGGACATGCTGGGGATGGAAATTTGCATCCTACGGCAACGACAGATGCACGTGATCATGAAGAGGTGCATCGCGTTGAGCAGGCATTTGCCGAAATCTTCGAAGCTGCGATTGAGCTTGGCGGGACGATTACAGGCGAACATGGTGTCGGTATTGTGAAGGCACCTTATTTGGAATGGAAGATTGGAGCAGCAGGGATTGAAGTGATGAAAGGGATTAAAGTAGCGTTCGATCCGCTAGGTATATTGAATCCTGGTAAAGTTTTTGCTAAGGAAACGAAGAAGAGAGTGGTGGTCCAACATGGCTAGTACACTAGGTAAACCTAATATCGAGCATTCTAATCCGCTTGCACGCACACTTTTAGAAAAGCTCGATTATGATCAGCTTACTAATTGCATGCGCTGTGGCTTCTGTTTGCCAGCTTGTCCGACGTTTAAGGAAACAGGGATGGAGCCAGCGTCACCACGCGGTCGAATTGCGCTAATGAAGGCAGCTGTTGATGGACTAATGGTGCCCGATCAGCAGTTTGAGGATCAGATGAATTTATGCTTAGGCTGTCGCGCTTGTGAACCAGCATGTCCTGCTGATGTTAAATATGGCCAATTAATTGAGCAAACAAAAGAAGCGATAGAACAACATTCGACACATTCCCTGCCTATAAAGGTAATGCGTAAAACATTGTTTAGAGCTGTGTTTCCGAAACGTGGAGCTTTGAAGCTACTAGGGGGCTCGCTTGCACTTTATGAAAAGTCAGGACTGCAAAAGGTTGTTCGAAAGACTGGGATGATGAAGTTATTTCCAGATCATTTGGCAGAGATGGAAAGCATTTTACCAACAGCTAGCAATAAAGGTGTAGTAGAACGATTAGGTACATTTTATCCGGCTAAAGGTGAAGCGATTGCTAAGGTTGCGATGTTCCGTGGCTGTATTATGGATGTCATGTTTGCCGATACGAATGTTAATACGGTGGAGCTATTAGCGGCCGCTGGCTTTGATGTATATATTCCTGAGAGTCAAGTATGCTGTGGTGCACTTCATGCTCATAGCGGTGAAATGAATGATGCTAAAGAGCTGGCCGCAGTCAATATTGATGTATTTAAGGCGCTTGATGTCGATTATATTGTATCTAATGCAGGAGGTTGCGGTGCATTGTTGGTTGAGTATGATCATCTGCTGAAAGAAGATCAGAACTATAAGGAGTCTGCCGCATGGTTTGCCACTCGAGTGATCGATGTAAGTACATTAGTCGTTGAAAAGGGCAGAATTCCACAATTTGATCAGAAGCAAGCAGCAAACGATTCACCGACGGTAAAGGTAACGTATCAGGATTCTTGTCATTTGCGCAATGTGATGAAGGGGGCGAGCGCTCCTCGTACGCTGATGAAGGGAATAGCTAATGCTGAATTTATTGAGATGGTAGATGCTGATAGCTGTTGCGGCTCAGCAGGAGTATATAATGTGGTACAACCAGAAATGGCAGGTTCGATTTTGGAGCATAAAATGGAGTATGCAGGCAAAACATCCGCTAGCTATATGCTAACGAGCAATCCTGGTTGTTTATTGCAAATGAAGCTTGGTATAGAAAAGCATAAGCCCGAGCAACCAATGAAAGCGATGCATATTGTTGACTTTTTACATGAACGAATGATACTCTCAAAATAAAAACTAGAGTAGGTAGATTATGAGTCTAAACGACAACATCCTAATTAAAATTCGCGAAATGCGAGACAGCCTTACGCCAGTAGAACGAATGGTTGGAGACTATATATTGGAAAATACTGAGGAAATTCCTCACCTATCGATTAAAGAGCTTGCTCAAAGTAGTAAAACGAGCGATGCATCTGTGCTCAGATTTTGTAAAACGATGGGGTATAGTGGCTACCGTAATTTTATTGTGAGCATATCTGCTTCTTTAGGTTCGCGTGATGAGGATCCAAAGGCTCAATATACGGATATTCAGCCAGGCGATGATCTGTCGACAATTATTTCGAATATATCACTCAATAACTGCAAGTCTATTGAGGATACAATGAGCGTGATTGATCGTAAAGAAATTGCTCGAGCGGTAGAATTATTATGTCATAGTAAGCGTATCGTGTTTTTTGGTGCAGGTGCTTCTGGATTAATTTGCAAAGATGGGGAACAGAAATTTACGCGAATTAACAAAATGTGTCATGCTTATACCGATAGTCATAGTCAGCTTACTGCAGCAACGCTACTCGAGAAGGATGATGTTGCTATTTTCATCTCTAATTCGGGTGTAACGGTTGAAATTATTGATGCTCTAGAGATCGCGCTCAAAAACAAAGCCAAGTGTATTGCTATTACTAAATATAATAAAAGTCCTTTAGCTGAACAAGCAGATATTGTACTCAGCATTTCCACACCTGAAATTACGATACGTAGTGGCGCTATGGGCTCACGTATTGCGATGCTCACTATTATTGATATACTATTTGCTGGTGTAGCAAGTGCAGAATACGAACATGTTAAAAAGTATTTAACGAAAACGCATAATATATTAACGAAAAAGCTGAGATATTAGAGATAAATAACGATTCAGCCCAATGAATAAGGGCACCTCAAAAGTAGGTTGTTAACTAACTTTTGGGGTGCTTTTTAATTTAGTTTTCTGAAAATAATTTATTCCAATTAACGGTGCTAATAAAAGGAAATGTTCGATTGTAATAGTCATTTGAGGTGTGAAATAAATAATTATAAAACACACTTGTAAGCGTTTTATAAACGATGTATAATGATTCTTATGAAACTTTATTGGAATAAAACTTTGAAATATTAAACTCAATTGAAATTTTATTTCAAAATCTATTGACGAAATGTAAGCGTTGTATTATTGTGTATCTATAAGGTATGTGAATAAATCTAACATTCCTCGTAAGAACAATTTCATAATTAACTAACATGAGGAGGATGAATATGAATGATTACCTTGCGGGATTGACGACAGAAGCAGTTAATCCAGAAACATTCATCATTGATGATTGTACGACAGAGCAAATGGTACAGCTAATGAATGTGCAAGATGCTATGGTGCCCGCAGCTGTAGCCAAGGAAATTCCGCATATTGCAAGGGCGGTAGACATTCTACATCATAAATTATCAAATGATGGCAGAATGTTTTACATAGGAGCAGGCACTTCGGGGAGATTGGGTGTTCTAGACGCCTCCGAATGTCCTCCGACCTTTGGCACTGACCCTAGCTTAGTTCAGGGGTATATCGCAGGCGGTGATATTGCACTGCGACAAGCTGTTGAAGGGTGTGAAGATAATGCCGAAGAAGGTATCGCTTTAATCGAAAGTATTGGGGTGACGGAAAAGGATGCAGTAATTGGAATTTCGGCAAGTGGCAGTGCGAATTTTGTTATTGCAGCTTTAACGAGGGCAAAGGAGCTTGGAGCGGCAACGATTGGTGTTTGTAACAACAAGGATTCCAAGTTTGAACCAATTGTCGATGTTTGTATCTCACCTGTAGTAGGGGCAGAAGTAATAAGTGGCTCTACTCGATTAAAGGCTGGTACCGCCCAGAAGCTAGTGCTTAATATGCTAACTACGTGTACGATGGTCAAATTAGGTAAAACTTATAATAATCTAATGGTTGACCTGAAGGCGAGCAATATTAAGCTAGTCGATCGTTCTGTTCGCATCATTATGAATGCAACGGATGTAGATTCATCAATCGCCAGAGTTACACTGGAAAAGGCATCTATGAATTGTAAGCTAGCAATAATGATGATTAAGACGGGGTTAGATGCAGTTAAAGCAGAGAAAGCGCTCAACGAAAATGAAGGACGCTTGAAACAAGCGATGAAATCCCTTAGCAAGAGCGGTGAAAGTGAGAAAGCTATTTTGTAATTAAAAATCGAGGGGGTACTATCTATGAATAAGAAATTTCGCGTAATGACTCTATTTTTGGCAGTAATAATGGTTGTTTCACTATTGGCGGCTTGCGGAAGTAAAGGGAACAATACACCCGCTTCTACTGATTCAAACAAAGGTAATACTACAGACAATGCTGGAAAAACAGAAGAACTGAAAAAGGATACAATTGTTGCATTATTACCACCAGCATCAGCTAACTACCAAGCTCGTTTTGGTGATATGGAAAAAGAATTCAATGCATTATATCCACATCTTACATTAAAAATCGAACCTTCAAGCTGGGAAGATATGACACAAAAACTTGACACTCAAGTAAATGCTGGTTCTCCACCAGATATCGCATGGGTTGGTTCAGCTGGACTTTCTAAATATGCTGCTCTTGGTATGTTGTTAGATGTTAACAATGCTTTATCTGCTGAGATGAAAGCGGATTATGATGAAATTCCTTTGAAAAGTTTCCAACTTGGTGATGCACAGTACGGCGTACCTGCATACATGGCTGTTCACTCCATTGGTGGTAACAAACAGTTTCTAGAGGAAGCTAACATTGATTGGAAATCTGTTCAACAAAATGGTTGGACATTTGATGAATTCCGTGAAGCGATTAAAGCTGGTGTAGTGAAAGATGATAAAGGCAATACTTCTCGCTATGGTTTCGTCTTCGCAACAGCGGGTGTAACTTCTAAAGACTATTTGAGCATTATGGCTAAATCTGCAGGTCTTCCTGAATATTTTGATGAAAACTTGAAGTTCTCTTACACAAGTCAAAACTTCTTAGGTCTTCTAGAGGCTATACGTGCAATGGTTGATGATGGTTCTATGCCAAAAGAGCTAAGTTCAATCGATGCTGGTAAACGTTGGAATATGTTCCTAACTGGTCAAACGATGATTACAGGTAAAGGTCTAGCAAGCTTTGAAAACTCTGCACGTTTGAACAACGAAAAACTTAAAGCTAATGATGGTTCTGCAGTAGCTGAATCTATCGAAGCTGAATATGTTCCACTTCCAGTACCATCATTTAATGGTGCAAGCTACATTCCTACTACTATTGTAGACGGTTACATCGCATTACGTGGTAAAAAGGAGCCAACTGAAGAGCACACTAAAAATATCGCTTTAGCTTTGTACTACCTATCATCTGGTGATGTAGCAGCAAACTATAGCAATGAATTGTTCTTAACTCCAGTAACTGAAACTGGTCGAAAAGGTGAAGTTCTAGAAGTGTACCCTCGTAGCGAAGATAACGTTAAAGCAGACAGCATTATGATGTCTAAAGCAGTTGCTGCTCGTACAGATAT
>DXHF01000275.1 GCA_019113605.1 Candidatus Paenibacillus intestinavium | reverse complement strand
CATCCCCCTCAAAGCTTACGAAACTTACTTGGCGTAATTCCGAAGTGCTTTTTGAATAGCTTGTTGAAATGAAAATAATCTTTGTAACCAACTCTATGAACAATGTCTTGGATCGAAAGAGAGGGATCGTTCATTAACTCCTTAGCTGTATTTAATCGCTTGTACATAATATATTCTGAATAGGTTACCCCTGTTTCCTTCTTAATTAAAGTACTCACGTACCCTATACTAAAATTGAACGCTTTGGCAATCTCACTTAACAAAATATCCTCAGTAAAACTACTGTCGATGTATTCGATAATTTTCTTTGCTTTTTCATTGGGGATAAATACTTCTTCCCCGCTCAATTGATCGAAGAATGCTTTCACCCCATCAAAGAGTTGTTTGATGGATTCGTATGACCGGGCGATAACCTCATATTGGAGATGGGAAATTTCGTTGATCTTGCCCGAATGACCATGGTATTTGTAAATAAGTGAAACGACTTGATTATAGATCGAGGATATTAGATCGATATTTATCAATTGATTATTGCACTCATCGCCTAAGTGATCTAGAATAGTTTCGATTTTCTCTCGTGTTTGTTCTTTGATGGACACTTCCAGTTTCAGAATTATTTTACGAATCTCTGGAGGAAGCTCTTGTGCTTCGTAATATAAGGTCTGTTTCCCCCGATGAAAGCTAGTTGTGAACATCGCGATATCTGATTCCTGATAAAGCTTGGCAATCGGAGTAGCATATAATCCGATGCTACTAATCCCAACGAACTCCACACCAGCTAGATTATCCGTAATATAATCTACTACTTTAACAGGCTGCTTGCTTTCATCATAATTGATAAGTATCGAAATTTTGTTATGTCCTGTGCGAATCCGGACAGACTGCAGTCCATTTACCTGCAGCTTCTGTTCAGAGAAAAAAGATATCGTTGAGGAACAATATTTGCAGCAAAGAAATCGGTAATGCGGATAATTAAAGGCTAGCCCTCTGTTAGACAGAAAATTTCCGATTGTGAAATTATTATCAGCTTCCAAAAACTCGAACAGATCATCTAGTGGCAATTCCCGCTCCTCTGTTGCCTTTTCATTTTGCAGCATTCCCACCTTAAACCGCTCAACCATACTTAGTAGCTTATCTTTTTCAATCTGCTTTAACAAATAATCGAATGCCCCTAAGCGTACCGCCCTTTGAGCATAAGCGAAATCCGCATATCCGCTAATGAGGGCAACCTTAGTTTCTAATTTCAGCCCATTAACTTTTTCCAGTAGTTCGATTCCGTCTAGTCCAGGCATCCGAATATCAGAAATAACTAGTTCCGGTTTTTTATCTATAATAATATCGAGCGCACTCAAACCATCATGCGCTTCTCCAATAATAGTGAATCCGAGACTCTCCCAATCTATTAAATTCGCAATTCCATATGCAACCCAAGGTTCATCGTCAACAATCAATACGTTATACATTGGCCTCCCCCATCTCTTTAATGCCCATATCCGCAGGTATTGTAATGCATATAGTGGTGCCACTCTTCCATTCACTGTCGATCGTCAAATCCGCTTGATCTCCATAAAACAGCTTAATTCTGCGGTAACTATTAGCTAGCCCAATGCCTTGGCTAACATCATTCAACTGATTTCCGGATGTTTCGAATTGCTGCAATGAAACCCTTAGCTCTTGGAGGCGGCCCGCTTCAATTCCGCAACCATCATCTGCAATCGTAACTCGAATCATATTCTCATCAATTCTGACAATGCTAACATGAACTGTTCCTGGAGCGATCTTTTTCTCCAGCCCATGAAACACTGCATTCTCTACTATTGGCTGAAGTAGCATTTTTAATATCTTCACTTTATAGATATTGTCATCGACGTTGATAACAATTTTAATTTTCCCACGAAAACGAAACTCAATTATGTTGGCGTATTCCTGTATATGAATAATTTCATCTTGAATCATTACAATATTGTCTCCTTTTACGGAGTAACGGAACATACTCGACAGAGATGTGGAGATATGTGCGATATCCTCTACTTTATGAAATAAAGCCATCGCTCTAATCAATTCAAACGTATTATAGAGGAAATGAGGATTTATTTGGTTGCGTAAAGTCGAGACCTCCATTTGTTTATTCACGATTTCAGTTTCATACATCCGCAGTTGCACATTTTGAACATCTTGACTTAATGTATCGATATCATCAAGCATATGATTCAAGTTATTAGCAAGCACTCCAATTTCATTGTGATAAACGACATTAAACCTACTTTGACCGTCGCTTCTCGCATAATTTTTCACGAAATCTAGTAAAGCTTTAACAGGCTTCAGAATACGACTATAGAATATGAGCAAAAACAAACAGAATATCGAGAATATAATGATATAGGTAACGACATTTAAGCGCTTAATAATGTTTAGATCTTCTAGAAGCTCCTTTTTGGGGATGATGCTAATGATTTTCCAGCTATTGTAGGCCAGTGTAATATCTTGAACAATATAGCGATTATCATTGCGCAGCACCTCTACTTGAACTAATTCTTCCGTGCTTACTTCATCTGTACCCGTTATTATTTGATCATTTTGATCGACTAGCAACAGTTTAGAGTTCTGCGAAAGCTTTGATTTGCTAAGTATGTTTTTGAAGTGCATGACGTCCATAATGAATACGCACATCCCGCGATAATCCTCAAGTACGCGATTGTTTTGCAGATTATACACCGGAACGGAAATCGTATAATATGTACCGTTCAATTGATTAGGATTAACGACCGAATATTCGATATCGGACACTTTTCGCTTCAACACTGGGGAATAAGCTTGTCCCGCACTTGCGGCCATCTGCCCTTCCCTGTCATAGAGCTGAATGCCCATCATGTTCTCCTTCAAAGCGAGCGTACTGGAAAATACAGATAACATTTCTTTATTCATTAAAATTCTTGATAAATCTTCATCCTTACTCAAGTATGATTGGATCGTTGGACTGTAGAGCAATGAATAAGAAATACCGTCCATATCCTTAAAGAAGCTTGTCATCGTTTCTTCGATCTGCAATATAATTTTATTCGAGGACTCCGTAACCTTATTCTCGACAGTTCGCTCAGCAATTTTGTTAGAAACGATAAAAGAACTCAAGAGAATGATTAGCATAAACAAAATAAGATACATAATTTGTTGAATCAGGCTGAGCTTCTGAAGTCGTTCCTTCATATAGTATTCCCCACTCCTATACCCCAAATTAACTTTTCTATTCATTCATTCATATATATGTTAATCCATTTTTATGATAAGCGTTTTCATGAAATAATGCAATTTACAAAAACAAGCTGCCCACTAGCTTATTTTGCTAATGGAGCAGCTTATTATATATCAAAATCTATTGTTCTGAACTTCCGCTTAAAGTGAAAAATATACGAGGATTATGCTGATGACTGTCGAACATACTTAGTAGTATAGGAGTGATGCAGAATGTCTACTATTCATAATGTCGATCTTCACAGTATTCCCCTCTATTTCGTTTATGAGCGAAAAAGTATGAACGAAAAACAATTTCAAGGCGTATTTCATGCCCATCAAGGTATTGAGATTTTAATGATACATGAAGGCAACGGCACTCTCATTGTCGACCAAAAAAGCTATGAAATAAAATCGGGATTAATTTGTGTATTTCAGCCATACACATTACATTACGTTCAAATGAATATAAGTGAGGATGTTCCGTTTGTACGCTCAATCGTCCATTTTGAGCCTTCCTTATATGAAGCTTACTTTGAAAAATGGCCTGCCCTGCAAAGTTTTTTCAAGTATATACATAAAGGCAATCTGCCCGCTTCAGTTTGGTGTAACCAAGTTGAAATGGAGCGGCTAGCGGCTGTTTTACATAGTTTGGATGAAAATATTTCCGAGTTGTCCAAAGACCGATATTTCGAGGAATTTTCTTTGTTTTTGATTTCATTTTTCCGAACGTTCAAGCCGATCTGGGAAAGTAATGCATTAAGCCCCTCTGACCAAAAGGAAAGACGAAAACCACATCAGGTTGAACGAATAATCGAGTGGCTGGATAACAACTTCAAAGAGCCTTTGCGTCTAGAGAGCATGAGCCGCGATTTACATCTTTCCGCGCATCATTTGTCTCACTTATTCAAGGACGCCACTGGTAGTAGCCTTACTGATTATCTAACGGCTAAGAGAATGCAGCAAGCACTGCTACTATTAATGTCTAGTGATTATGCCGTTGCACGCATAGCCGAGGAAGTAGGAATTACGAATTGCTCGCACTTCATCAAGCAATTCAAAAACCATTTTGGCTCGACGCCGCACCACTATCGTAAACGCTGGCTTAATAATGTCCAACAGTATAATTAGCAATATACTTCTACCGTTGTAATAGGCGTAGGGACAGTAGTTTTACTGTCCCTACGCTGTAAACTGGCTTGCCCACTCACTTAGACAGTTCACAGAGCCGTATTTCATTACACAATGCGCAAAGCATCTCGCTGTGCAATTAAACTAAGCTCAGCTGCCTTAAACGTATGCTCTTGCGTCATTGCATACTCCGTACGGTTCAAACAATCTAGTATTAATTGACCGAAATATGGATAACCAACCTTTCCAGCAACATGTATATGCTGTTCTCCTGCTCCATT
>DXHF01000274.1 GCA_019113605.1 Candidatus Paenibacillus intestinavium | reverse complement strand
ATTTCACAACTAAAACAAGATGGTAATATAACAAGAACACTGAATGATTATTACTCTCTAACTTCATGGATATAACACCCTTTAATCTTTATAAGACTGATTATATCTGATCCGAAAATATAAAGCAAAATCATTTTGTCCACTGCCAAACCGAAATTCATCTCCCACCTAAAATTGGGCTTATCAGCCCTTCAATAATTTTTGAGGATGGAGAATTCTTTCGGGTAGCGTTAAAGTCACCAACATCACTATAAAGCTGATGAATAGCTTTCGTCATTTTTTTATTAAAGTAGAAAAGTATTGAGCGCATATAATGCTAATAATGCTGCAGAAGCCCAGATAATGAGATTCCATTCCTCATTGGGTAATAATTCATCAATAAACACATGAACTGCTAATGGAAAAGCTAGCTCTAGTAAACCCGCTAAACGGCACAACCAAAATCGCGTAGCTGTGAATAGTTGTATAGGACTTGCTATAGGACATTATGTTATTTACTAGGATTACTACTTTATACATGATACAATCGTTTTTTTACGGAATAAAAAAACAATTACCATAAATTATTGTATTAATAGACCGCAACTATTTGCTAGTTAAGGTCGTTATACCTTATAGATCAAAAATTGGTAGAGAAATAATTATATCTACTGATTTCACAAAAAAGGAGAAACTATATGAAAAAAATCATCAAAGCTATGACAACGCGATTAGCATTATTTGGCATGTTATCTCTAATGCTAACAGGCGCTACAAGTTTGGTAAATCCACAGGTAGTTAGCGCTAATAGTAATCTTGTAACAACTGGAAAAAACTCTGTTGTGTTCACAATGGACAGTAAGAAGATTACCTTTAATAATACTAATACGACTACTGATATCCCCATTAGTGTTATTAAAGGTGTCTCCTATATTCAGTTCAAAACGATTGCAAAAATATACGGTTTCAATGTAAGTTATGATGCAAAAACGAAATCATCAATTGCCTCTATTAAAAACAAGAAAATTTCATTCAAACAAGGTTCTACTAACGCTACTCTTAACGGTAAAAATTTCAAAGCTACTGGTGCACCCTATGCGAAAGATGGTAGCTTAATGGTACCTATTCGTACTTGGGCTGATATGACTGGTAGTAAAATATCAGTAAACGGAAAAAAAGTAACACTTAACTGGGATTCAGCTCCAAGTGCTAATTTTGTAGTTAATGAAAAGAACATCATTGCTGGTGAAACGAATGTAACAATCACTGACAATTCATCAAGCCCGTATGGATATGCGATCATTGCAGAGGAATGGGTTGGCAAGCAAACGGTCTATAATGAACCAGGAAAATATACGATTTCGCATTGGGTTCAAGATGAGCGTGGTATTTGGAGTGCTCCGTACAATGTAGTTATCAATGTACTAAAAGCTAATGAAGCACCCATCGCAGCATTCGTAACGGATAAGGATACATATAAATTAGGTGAGCCTATCGTATACACGAATCAAAGCACAGATGATACTGCTATTACTGGAAACACTTGGGCTAACAACGAACCTGCTTTCTTTACCCCAGGCAAACATACAATTAATTTAACCGTGCAAGATGGACCTGGTCTTAAGTCCACGGTAAGCAAAGAAATTACAGTATTAGATGAGATAATGTATACCAAAGAACAATTTTATCTCAATTTCACAAACAGCGGCAGCAAGTTCCCGATCGAGTCTAGTCTTGCTTTAGGCATTGCTCCAATTCCTTATACGATAACACCAGAAGATATTACAATTACACGTACGAATAGTCCTGAGCGACTGTTAGGCCCTGCTATTGATTACATCGATACACTTAGTGGAAAAGTAAGATTTAATATTCACAAACAAAATAGCGCCGAGCAAGATCTTGAATTACATCTAATTGTAACGAATGAAAATGCCGAAACCGTTTATATTGACAAAGATTATTTCGGTGCGGCTGGTCCAGCGCAGTATGTAACTACAAGTGGTAAAACCGCTGTAAAACGCTATCTTCAGCAATTATTGGACAGTAAGCCTGCAGAAAGAATAGCGGTTCAACCAGGAGAATCTGTAGACCTTATTCCAGATGGAATATTGAGTCCAATCAAAAAGAATCAAACGATGACTATTTTCGCTGAATATACAGTAAGTGATAATCTTCCATTGAAATTCACATTAGTAGCTACTGAAAAGGATACAGATGAAATTGCTGCGCTTGCTACATTACAACAAAGTGAGCATGATACAAAACATGTTCGTGGTACATTTGCGAATGGTAATCGTGTAATAACAGCAGATAAAGTACTAGGAGAAAATGGTGCTGATAAGCTTATTTTAGGTGACAAAGGCGAAAAAGCTTTCGATCAGCTGCTACAAGGTATTGATGCTATAACAGGTGAAGCGATAACGAACTGGGGTAATGGTGGAGTATTGTACAAGCTACAGCTTGAAGTTGCGCCTAATACTGCGATCGTCTTGAATCCTCGTGGTGGTCATTATGGTGGTTCATTTATTGTTAACGATAAAGTAGTTGAACTGCTAAGCAATAGTATTCTAACAGGTCCTACAGAAGCTGGCTTCTTGCACCGCACTGGTAGCAAACAGGAATCAGTAACTTTGATGTTCTTAGTATCACCAGGTAGCAATATGCCACTTAATCTGCTATTCCTACCTCTACCTTCATTAACAACTGAAGTTGAAGCTTCTACTGATACAACTGATACAACGGATACAACATCAGAGTCAACAGAAACAACTGATGCTATCCAAGAGTAAATTAAAGGTAAGTTCCTTTAATTAGAATGACAAACTAGAGCCTCGCTAGTTAGCTAATGCTAACCAGCGAGGCTCTAATCGTTTCTAAGAAAATGATAAAAAAGTCGGCCAATAAATATTACAATTCTATTTTCTTGCTCATTAAATAGGTCATAGCATATATAGCCAACAGCGTCGTAATAACATCAAAGCCTATTTCAAAAGGCACCCATTTCGTTCCACCTTGAGATACAAAGAAACTAAATTCTTGTGAGGTAGAAACTGACTCTAACCCAGCACTACTACTTTTACCGAAAAGAAGTTCAGAAATATATGAGATCACTCCAATTATAATGCTGAACGATACAATACCAATCCATACACGATATCTCGACTTGAAGCAGAAGGCAATTGCAATCGCAAGCATTACAAAGATGATTGAATTAATTGATGCCCATAACCCATAGACTAGTGAAACGATTGATAGTAATGGTGCATCAAAAAATCCCCATATATTATCCATATCGATAAAAGAGATCTTAGGAAGCAGAATCGAGTACACCATTACTAGAATGGCAGTAAACACTACAACATATATGAGCTGCAGCAACAATAATGCACCTATTTCTTTCCATGGTGAAACTGGCAGTAATCTTCGATTATAAGATTTCAAGTTATTACTGTAGGTCTTACTAACTTGAATAAATAATAATAGAGCTCCAGTAGTAAAACCGAACACGCTCATAGCGAATATTAAGCTATCTATTGCGTTCCAGTAGTTTACGGCAATAATTAATGCTGCTTGAAATAGAAGAAGTACGGTGATCGTTGCATAGAAAATAGTACTGTTTCGCAACCAATTATACTTAAACAGTTTTAACATTCTGCGTAGACCTCCTTGAACAGTTCATCAATACTTTTCTTATGATTGATGCGGATGTTCTCAACCTCGTCTTGCAAAAGCAGTTTACCATTCTTCACAAGAATCACTTCATCAAATATTCGTTCAATATCTTGGAGTAAGTGTGTAGAAATAACTATACTACTCTCTTCATTATAATATTCAACAATCGCATCTAATATTTTCCCTCTTGCAACTGGATCAACCCCACCAATTGGTTCGTCTAGCATATATAGCTTTGCATTGCGAGATAAGGTTAATGTTAATTGCAAACGTTCTTTCATCCCTTTGGATAATATGTTCACCCGATCATTATTGTTCAATTTCATAAAATCTAGCATATCTTTCGCTTTCGCTGGATCAAAATCAGCATAATTATCCTGATAGAACGCTATCGCGTCTTTTACCTTCATCCAGTCTTCTGTTAATGAACTGTCAGGCATGAAAGAAGTGATCACCTTCGTTTCAATGCCAGCTGCTATGCCGTCAATGAGGACTTGACCTGAAGTAGGATGTGTAATACCTGCAGCAATCTTCATCATCGTACTTTTTCCGCTACCATTACTACCAAGAAGTCCAACAATTTTTCCTGGTTGTATTTGGAAAGAAACCTGATTGACTGCCGTCTTTGCTCCATATTTCTTCACGACATCACGAAACTCTAATATTGGTTTCATTCGTCCATCACTCCTGTTCATCATTGGATTCATTCACAGCATGAGCTACAATTTTAACAATATCAACATTATCAAAGCCTAGCTCCTGCATTCCTTGAATGAAATGATCTAAAAGATTGCTTGCCATATCTTTTTTGATCTCCATAATTTTAGTCTCCTCACTTGTCACATATCTTCCTAATCCGCGTCGCGTCTCAACAATTAGCTCACGTTCTAACTCTTGAAATGTACGCTGAATCGTATTTGGATTAATTTGCAGCTCTGCAGCCATTTCGCGAACAGATATAATTTTATCCCCTGGTTTCAAATGACCCGCAATAATTTGCTTCTTAATATAATCCATCACTTGCAAGTAAATAGGTAGATTATTATCAAATTCGATTGCCATATAACGTTACACTCCCTTCCCTAAGTCAATGGAAATCCAGCTTTGATTAAATATCACGTTTGTTGAATACGGTAAATGAAATCGCTAGAAACAGTGCCAAATATAGAGCAATCATTATACTCGAAAAACCTAATGTCATACCTTCGATAGGTGCTCCTCCATTGCGATATATCGATAAATTCGTATTGAGAAACAGTGTATATTTTGCCCAAGAATATTGAGACAGCAGCATCACGAAAATTGCTTCACAAAAATTAAGCACTAAGCCGATACCAATTGTCGCTCCCGTTGATCTTGTTAATACTCCGCACATAAACATAAGTGTTGCATACACAATCGTATATAGTAACGCGCTCCCAAGATTGCCCATCACAGCTGTCAAAGAAAGGTTGGAAGCATCCAACAACAGCGTACCCATTATCATTGCAATGACTGCAGTAAATATCATTAAAGCTATAATGTATACTATTAACGTAACATATTTTGAAGCTAGAATAGTCGAACGAGAATGAGCACGTATTAGTAGAAATTTAATCGTACCAAGATGATGCTCTGCCGTAACGATACTTGCCGTAAAAATAAGTGATATCAATACAAATATTGAACCAAATCCATCAAGACCAAGTATGAGATTCACGAAATCCATTACACCAATATTTTCTCTTAATGCTGTCTGATTAATGATGATGGCTGCTGCGATTACGATAACTGCCATAAGCAAATATGCAATAAAAAAGCTTTTTTTCTTATAAAGTTTTTGTGATTCATTGTGTACCAATTTCATGAAGCTAGACAATTTGGCCACCTCCAGTCCATTTCAAGAATTCATCTTCAAGCGTTTGTTTTTCTTCTATAATTCTATATAGTCCGACGCCTTGCTCGCTAAAAGCACGCACAATGCTAGGAACAGCCTCATTCTTCGTTTGTAGAATTATACTTTGTGCTTCCACATTAACATTTACGATTTGGACTACTGCTAATGTCTGCATAACTGAAGCAGCTAATTGGGCATTATCGACAATGAACATAAGCGTAACACCCTCATTATTTGAGATAGGACTAGCACTATCCGCTAGTAATTGCTCCGTTACATATTTACCTTGCTGAATAACTACGACACGACTGCACATCAACTCCATCTCAGATAGCAGATGACTTGATACTAGAATTGCGATTCCCTCTACTGCTGCAATTTGCTTCAAATAATCACGCATCTCACGAATACCAGCTGGATCAAGACCATTCGTTGGCTCATCGAGAATAAGGATACTCGGATTATGCAGCAGTGCTTGTGCAATTCCTAGACGTTGACGCATGCCAAGAGAATATGCCTTCACCTTTTTGTTCATCGCTTCAGTTAGCCCTACAAGCTTTACTACCTGCTGCATTCTCTCTTCGGTAACACCTTCAGACATTCTTTGGTATTGCTTCAAATTATCTAGCCCCGTCATATAAGAATAAAACTCGGGGTTTTCGACAATTGCCCCTACATGTCTAATCGCTTCTGTAAATTGGCTTCGAATACTTTTCCCCTGAATGAACACATCGCCGCTCGTCATTTTGATCAATCCAACGATCATTCGGATTGTTGTTGTTTTACCCGCTCCATTTGGACCAAGTAAACCAACAATCTCACCTTTACGAGCTTGAAAACTTAATTGATCGACAAGTGTTTGCTGACCGATCTTCTTAGTCAGTTGGTCTACCGTTAAAATAATATTATCTTTGTTATTTTCAACTTGATTCACAATATACCGCCTTTCGCATGTTAGTGTATGAGTTAAATAATACACTAGTGATTATTATTTGTAAATAGGCGTGACAAAAAAATCCACCTTTTTTTGTGAAGGTGGATTGGGATGGGAGATTAGTGTAGGTCGCTCCGAGAACCAATTGCTGTTGCGATCGCCGTTGTACGATGATTTATTAGAATGGGAATAGCGGTATAAATCCTCGTACAAAAACGAGCACGTCGCTTCTCCACTAGCAATTAGTTCTCTCCGCTATAGTGTAGGTAAGCAATTAGTTCTCTTCGCAGGGCGTAGGTGGAATATTAAATGCAATAAAAAAACGTAACTTCATTACTTAGCTCGCATGTTAGCGCGGCTTCGGAGCTGGGCATTTTTTTTCACCTTTTCTCCACATGGGTGCACCATTTGCCAATCATAATTTACGTCATGACTTATGCAGTTCATACAATAATCAACTTCGTGCTCCTAAGCGGAATAAAAGAAACTCGCTATGCTATTTTAGCTACTTTATCTTCTTGAATCTGTCGTGTCGATTTACTCGTTCTAAATGTTGCAATCGAATACAAAATTAATGCTCCCCAAATGAACATAAAGCTGATCAACTGCCCACTTGTAAAAGGCTCGTTAAATACAAATACAGCGAGCAGTAAGCTTGTTGTCGGCGCAATATATTGAATAAATCCTACCATAGACAAGGGTAGTAGTTCCGCCGCTTTCGCGAACCCAAAAAGCGGTATCGCTGTAGCAATTCCGGCAAGCAGCAACATAGCGAGCGATGTACCCGATAAAGTAGACAAAGTAGCTGTACCTTGTGTATGAATAAAAACCAAATAAAATAACGCAATAGGAAATACAATTAATGTTTCCCAAGTGAGCCCTAGTAGAACATCTAGTTTAGCCATTTTTTTAGCCAAACCATATAGCGCAAAGCTAATTGCGAGCGATATGGAAATCCACGGAACATGTCCATATTGAATCGCTAACATCAGTACACCAACAGCTGCAAGAGCAATAGCGAGCCACTGACCGAGGTGGAGCCTTTCCTTTAAAAATACGACAGCGAATAGTACACTAATGAGCGGATTCATATAATAACCTAAGCTTGTTTCGATAACATGATTTTCGTTAACTGCCCATATAAATATGAGCCAATTACAAGTAATAAATAGCGCACATAAAACAACTGCCACCTTACTTTTTCGATCGGCCACAGCTGCTTTCATATGCTTCCATCGCTTCGCTACAGTAACGACTACCGCAACAAAGACGAAAGACCATACAACGCGATGTGATAATACTTCCATTGCAGACATCGTATCGAACATCCGCCAATATAAGGGCAGTAGCCCCCAACATAAATAAGTTAATACTGCGTAAATAATACCTTTCCTCATAACAAGACTCCTTCTGCTGCTAAACTTACTCTGTGTTGCGATCATTACAAGATCATTTGGGTATTATATATCAGTCATGGAAGCTTGTACACTAAGAAAAAGGCCCAACAAACTGCTAACATATACAAGTCAGAATAGTGAGATTCCATTAGATGATGTGGAGCATGAGTTACGAAATTAAGTTTTATAAAGAATTTGTTCTTAGCTATAAATGGCTTCTTAAGAATTCCCTTAATTTTATTTATTTGATCATTTATATCTAATGATTCTTCATACTCTGTGGCAATCTCCGAAAATACTAAATTCCACTTTGACATTTGTTTTATTTATCTTTGAGTTCTCCGCAAATGATATGTCTTTAGTAGGATTTCAGCTAACGTACTTGTATTCACTAACTTGCGCAGGAAGTTGTCACATGAATCTGCTACTCTGTCATAAGTATCACAGTGACCGAGGCGAAGCCACAGCGTGAATATTGTGTTATAGGATGTCAGCGTCATCATCGATCACCCTTAAATAATCTTTATTAGTTATTTCGAGCAATATTACGAATTATTAATTCTATTGAAGACTTTGTCGAGTACCAATCAAAATGTGCATGTCCAGAATCAGAATCCGCAAGATAAGAGCATTGATGAGCTAGGAGTTCAAAGCCCAGTTGTGTTGAATTAATCACGCCTAAATCTTTATCTGCCTTAACCCTCAGTTGTTTTTCATACTTCCAATGTTTCCAAGATTCCCATATAGTTTCGTCATGGGAATCTATCAAAGATAAGCTATATATTTCTGATTTTATGTACTTTATAGATGACTTAATATTTCTTAATATCTTCAAATCCATTGGATTTATAGCTCCATTAAAAATGAATAGATCTGTCTTTGAGTCATCTTCACGCTCTAAAAAAATAACATCATTGCTTTCCATTGAGTGTCTAAATAGACTAGCTAAAAAATACATTCCATAAGAATCAGTAGCATCAATTAATAGTATATGACCTAGTTCTTCTCTAATAATTATGTTAATGTCTTTTTGCTTTAATACTACTACTCTAACTTCATTAGAATCATTCTTTATCTTGATTCTATTTATCTGAAAAGATAATGGCATATTAGTATCTCCGATGTTTTTTATGTTTTACGATGATTTCCTATAACGTTCAGGTATTCACGAACTTGCGCAGCAAGTTGTCACATGAATCTACTACTCTGCCAAAACCATCACAGTGACCAAGGCGTAGCCGCTGCTTTAATACTGTATTATATGATGCCGTCACTTCTTCGATCAATCTGTCAAAACTGTCTTTACATGTTTATAATAAATCCAGTTTTCTTTCCTTTTTCAAATCCAGCATTCTCATAGAATTTATGCACTTCATCTCTCTGGGAACCACTCAAAAGCATTAGTTTATAACAATCCTTTTCTCTTGCCATATTCTTAGCTTTTTCTAATGCCATATGACCGAAACCTTTTCTTCTGTAATCGATATGAGTAATTACATTTTCAATCAAACCATATGGCCTAGCATTTCTAGTAAGATTCTTTACAATAACTAATACACATGAAGCAGCAATTATCCCATTGTGTTCAATTACAATAATATTCATATTCTTGTCATTTAATATATCATTCCAGTGAGCAATTAAGGTGTGATCTCTCACTAACTCCGGATCCAATGGTTGTAAAAACTTATAAAGTAATAAGAGATCTTCCAGTTCTTCTTCTTTTATGAGTCTTGAAATAGTCACTTTAATGAACCTACTTTCATTTGTGTTTTGGCGGTTTCATCTAACGTTCAGGTATTCACGAATTTGCGCAGCAAGTTGTCACTGAATCTGCTACTTCTGCAAATAGCATCAAAGTGACCAAGGCGTAGCCGACGCGTGAATACTGTGTTATGAGAAGTTCTTGGCT
>DXHF01000020.1 GCA_019113605.1 Candidatus Paenibacillus intestinavium | reverse complement strand
CAATAACGAAACAGCCTTTTCGATTGTTATATTAGATATCGATCATTTTAAACGAGTAAATGACACATATGGTCATTCTGTAGGTGATGAAGTATTAAAGTTTCTAGCGGAAAAAATGCGTGAAGTAGCTAGAAAAGAAGATGTTTGTTGTCGCTATGGCGGCGAAGAGTTCGTCTTCCTGCTCCATCAAATGAATGAACAGGAAGCTTATGAGGTTGCTGAAAAGTTAAGAAAAACAATTGAAAGCACAATAAGTCCTTGTGGTGATTATATTACGCTTTCTGCTGGAATTTCTGCTTATCCGACGACTTCAACAAATCTTACACAATTGTTCGATGCAGCCGATCAATGTTTATATGAAGCAAAGAAATCCGGAAGAAATCGATGCATCATTAGTAGTAATCATTAATTCAATAGTTCCAAAAAGGTACGTGTGCTTTTCTGAGGCAAACGTACCTTTTTAGTAAGTGTAGTATGATAGCGTATAATAATGTGTTGAACGTATATGCTAATTGGTGGAAATGAAAAATAGCAATAGAGAGGACTATATTATGACTACTAATGAAAAACAATTAGATGCAGGCTGGCATTTTGATAATAGTTATCGACAGTTACCTCAGAATCTATATACATCAATTAATCCAACGCCAGTAAAAGCACCCCAATTAATAATAATGAATAAACCACTAGCGAAGATGCTAGGACTAGATGAAACAGCATTACAAAGTGAAGAAGGTGTTGCGACGCTAGCAGGAAATGTTGTGCCAGATCATACAATTCCGCTTGCACAAGCATATGCCGGACATCAATTTGGCCATTTCAATAGGTTAGGAGACGGAAGGGCAGTGCTATTAGGTGAGCAGATTACTCCTCAAGGTGAACGTGTAGATATTCAGCTTAAAGGCTCAGGTCCAACTCCCTATTCACGCCGAGGTGATGGCAGAGCAGCGCTAGGTCCGATGCTTCGGGAATATATTATTAGTGAGGCGATGCATGGATTAGGCATTGCTACTACTCGTAGCTTAGCTGTAGTGTCAACTGGGGAAATGATTATTCGTGAAACGAATTTACCAGGGGCTGTTCTTACTCGTGTAGCAGCTAGTCATCTGCGAGTTGGTACGTTTGAATATGTATCTCAATGGGGGAGTGATGACGAGCTTAGGCAATTGGCGGACTATACGATTGAGCGTCATTATGCTCATATCGCTGCTGATGATAACCGTTATCTTCATTTGCTTGAAGAAGTTATTAAGCGTCAAGCTCATCTCATTGCAAGCTGGCAATTGGTAGGCTTTATTCATGGGGTGATGAATACGGATAATATGTCTATTAGCGGCGAAACGATTGATTACGGTCCATGTGCATTTATGGATAGTTATGACCCTGCAACGGTATTTAGCTCCATTGATCGAGAGGGACGTTATGCGTATGGCAATCAACCGTATATTGGTAGCTGGAATTTGTCACGGTTTGCAGAAACACTGCTGCCATTGCTTCATGACAATCATGCTGAAGCGGTTGAATTGGCGCAAACTGCATTATCGAACTATGCAACGGAGTATTATGCTCGTTGGCTGGCTGGCATGAGAGCGAAGTTAGGATTGTATAATGAAGAGGAACAAGACGAAGTACTTATTAAAGATTTACTCGGTATGATGCACCAATATGGAGCGGATTACACGAATACATTTATAAAGTTGACGTTCAATCAGCTGGAAGACTCTGCATTAGCAGCTACTGAAGAGTTTAAGCTATGGTATACGCAGTGGCAAAATAGATTAGAGAGACAGTCACAATCAACAGAGCTGGCGCAGCAATTAATGCGTAATAGTAATCCAGCAATTATTGCACGTAATCATCGAGTGGAGGCAGCATTAGAAGCTGCAACCAAGCATAGCGATTATACGGTAATGATTCAATTATTGGCATTGTTAGCTAATCCTTACGAGCATTCGGCCGAACAAGTGGTATATGCTACTTTACCGGATGAGGAAACAGGACCTTATCGAACATTTTGTGGCACATAGTTCACAATGATCGAACAGGAATCAGGCATACTGATGGCGAAGTAGTGTAGTACAACATTAACGAATGGAGAATATGATATTATGTCTAGTTTGCCAAACTGTCCTAAATGTAATTCAGAATACACATACGAGGATGGAAGTCTGTTAGTTTGTCCAGAATGTGCTCATGAATGGACATTGGAATCGGAAAGCGATAATACGCCCGGTACCGAGATTGTGAAGGATGGAAACGGAAATATTTTGAATGATGGGGATAGCATTACCATTATGAAAGATCTTAAAGTTAAAGGAAGCTCTTCCGTATTGAAGATAGGTACGAAAGTGAAAAATATACGTTTGATCGATGGAGATCACAATATCGACTGCAAAATTGATGGCTTTGGAGCTATGAAATTAAAGTCGGAGTTTGTGAAGAAGCTGTAATAGTACAAGTTGAATTTTGGATAACCTTTAATAAGATGAGTGCTGAGGCTTTCGCTAGTATGATCGTTATCGATCGAACTGGCGATAGCCTCTTTTAATTATTCAAGTTAGAGCAAGTAATGGACAAGTCATTAATAAAGTACGCCACTTGCAAAAAGCCCAAAGCAAGCGGCATTTAATAAGAAAGTAATAGCGCCTCCAATCCATAGTCCTTGCACAATACCAGGATGTTTATTGAAAATGAGTGTAGCTGGAATTATATAAACGATTTGTACTACACCAATAAAGAAAAATGCTAAAGGAACCAGGAATAGTAAGAGATGTAGTACTGCTAATAATCCAATGCCTAGCCATACATGCTTGAGATTGTAAGATTTCTTATCCTTTGAGGTTGGGTTAGTGACTTCAGAACTTGGCAATTCTTGATTTTCATCATCATTCATACTAATCACCTCTTGATCTTAGTTCGAATTCACGTTGCAGCTCTACCAATTTTTGCTCTTTATCTCCACGATAGAACATATTATACGTATCGAAGGGGATAATACGACCATCTGGATGTACAATATGGACACATGATTTTTTGACCGAACGAACATCGAAGTTATAGGGATCCAAAAATTGCATAATAATGACACGGAATACATTATCGTAATTAATATCTTGAGGAACAGATACCATCGGTAAGCAGCATAATAGATTTTTGAGTGAAAGTGCTGATGAACTTGGTGAATGAGCGGTAGAAAATAGATCGAAAATTTTGGATTTTAGATCAACATCCTGCTCGAAGACGATCGTATTTCTGCCGCCCTCTAATAAAATAGCAGGGTCCATCATACCCGTTAGTGGAACAACTTCATCACCTAGCTTCAGAGCATATCCCATAGCTAGACAATCTGGATGGCATGGCACGGGAATAATATCTTCAGGTAGAAAAAGGTCAGATTGATCGATAATGCCTTGACGTACTTCACTAAGTGTAAGTCGCTCTTTGGCAGGATCGTAATCCTCGAGTCTACCAGCAGCTTGAATGGGCTGGAATGTTACGCCTCGAACAGCACGTTGTTTCAATCCGAATTGAATAATATCACCGATTTCATGATCATTGAGTCCCTTTTTGAGTGTGACAACTAATGTCGTAGAAATATTGTAGTCGTTAAGATTAGCTAATGCTTTACGACGAACCTCGCGTAGATCTACTCCTCGCAATTCACGTAGTGTAGCTTCTTCAAAGCTATCAAATTGCAAATAAATTTCAAAGCCTGGCATATAGGATGCCAACCGCTCAGCAAATTTGCGATCTTGAGCAATCTTCAATCCATTCGTATTGACCATAATATGCTTAATAGGCTTACTTTTGACGAGATCAAGAATTTCAAAAAACTGCGGATGGATCGTAGGCTCTCCACCGCTAATTTGCACAATATCTGGTTCTTCTTCATTACGAACGATAGCATCAAGCATTTTCTCAATTTGTTCTAAGGAGCGAAATGATCCGTGCTGGGGAGAGGATTCAGCATAACATATTGGGCATTGTAAATTGCATCGTTCCGTTATTTCAAGTAAGGTTAGACAGCTATGCTGCTCATGGTCTGGGCATAAGCCACAGTCATAGGGACAGCCGTAACGAATGGGTGTATTCCAATGTTGCGGCATTTCTGCGGGCTTGAGAAACTCCCTACACTTCTTGTAATATTCAACATCGGTTGAAATTAATACTTTTTCTCGCCCATGATGGCCACAATATTTAAGTAGAAATACTTGATCGTCCTCGATAATGACTTTTGCTTCTACTTTACGTAGACACTGGGAACAAATACTATTCGTTAACTCATAGAAAATATAGGGTCTATTTTTGGTTGGCATAATTAGTATCCTCCGAATAAGGTTGATGTGGTTTTCCAATCCATTGATACAAGAGCGATCCGTAGTAAATTAATGCTACTAAGCAAGCAATCTGCATATTGTTCAGTCCAAAGTACGGATGAGGGGTTGGCTTAATAAAATCAATCGCAAATCTGAAAGTAAGATAACTAGTCATAAATAGTTGGAAGATAGCGCCATTAGGTAGAGTCTTGGGTGAGGTCGTAGCTAGAGATTGCCTTTTACGTAATTGATGTTTGTAGCTTAGAAGTAGGGTAGCAAGTAGAAGTAAAAATAATATTTCATACAATTGTGTAGGATGACGTGGAATCCCATCGCCAAAATCGATAGCAGTAATCCATGTCGTTGGTGTGCCATACGTATGGTCATCAAGACCAGTTAAGAAACAGCCAATACGTCCGATCGCAATTCCCATAATTAGAGGCAGCGTCATATCATCGCCAGTGGAGCGGGTAATACCAATTCTTTTCTTCATTAATTCAACGCCTATAAGCCCACCGAGCAGTCCACCTACAATGGTTTTCCCAC
>DXHF01000273.1 GCA_019113605.1 Candidatus Paenibacillus intestinavium | reverse complement strand
TTATTATCGATTTCCAGATGACCTGACTCGTTAGGCAAGCTCGGGGCAATAGATAATGCGGAAACTGACCATCGTACTTATTTTTATGATGAGATATGTACAATTCTTTCGCATCTGCCAATAACTTATCTACTCATTAGTAATGCTCTTAACTTAGAATCAAATTCGTAAAGGCGATATATGTGTTCGAAACTTGTATTGGCAATGTAATTGTCACTGCCTTCTTGTTTGAGAGACAGTCCGTATGCGGTTAATCGATAATAACTAATATGTTTTAATATAGTGGTTGCTTGTTCAACATCCTCAATAACTACACCTCTGGAAAGGAGTAAATCAATTTGTTGTTTATATGTTGTAGGCCATTTCAGAGAAATTCTATCCTTCTCGCTACTCATCGTTATACCCCTATAAAATAAAAATGCCCCACCTTGGGACACATTGTAAAGAGGTGCAGATGGGATCTGTTATCTTTATAATAACTGAACTGCCACAAACACGTCAACAACTCATTATTAATCTTATATTGTTATTCCTGAACGATAAACTTCTCATTAAGGCTAGTATTACGTCTTAGATTACGAAAAGTAGCTATGGCGTGGGCAATGGCATTCGATTGACCGATGACGCAGCTGAAATCCTTTGCTCTTGTGTAACCCGTATAGAAAATACTATTATCTAGCATATTGTAGTTTTCCATCATGACCACCATCAATACAGCTGGCCATTGTGAGCCTTGTGATTTGTGAATCGTCATCGCATAGCAATGATCCAGTTCATCAAATTGGTTCATATACTTCACATAGCCATCTTCATAGCGAACGACGATAACATACTCTTCTTCATCCTGTTGTTGATTGACCTGATAAATTTCTTCGATTACGCCGCATTCACCATTTGTAATGCCAACTAACTTACTGTTCTCCTCGTAGCTATCGGAGCTCGATTTCGTATACCATTTCATCTGATAGTTGTTAGCGGTGTGAATGACTTTATCACCAGCTTTAAAATATAACGGTATTTCTTCTGCTTCGTCGCTACCACTTATTTGCTTAACTATTTTTCTATTCTCAACCTTTATGCCGTCTTCATTCGTATTAAATGCTTGCTGGATCATCCAGTTCATTACATATGTGCCGACCTCACCTTTACGCTGAGGACATAATACTTGAATATCTTCGATAGACATATCTCGCGTTGCAAGTAGTCTATCAATGGAACGAATAACGGTATGCTGCACCTTTTCGGATTCATTCTGATAAATGACATAGGCATCTAATGTGTCTGCACTTGTATCGATCATCTCACCTTGAATAATTTTATTCGCATTTACAATAATTCCTGAATCCTGTGCTTGCCGTTTCACGACATCCAACGTAATGACTGGAATTACTTCGCTACTAATCAAATCATGAAGTACATTCCCCGCTCCAACACTTGGTAATTGCTTCGTATCGCCCATAAAAATCACTTTACAATGAGCTGGGATCGCGCTGAATAGATGCTTGGCAAGCACGATATCTAGCATTGAGCTTTCATCTAAGACGAGACAGTCAATATCCAAGGGTAGCTTCTCATTATGTTCAAACCCACCATCGGGCTTGAATTTGAGTCCACGATGAATCGTCGTACATTCTCGTCCGGTTGCTTTCGCAGCTACTTTAGATGCTTTTCCAGTTGGAGCAAATACCTTTACTTTGAACGGCATATTCATCTTCTCATACTGTTGTTCCAATAAGGCTAGAATGACTTTAAGCGTAAATGTTTTACCGCAGCCAGCACTTCCATTCAAAATATACATTCCACCTGTTTGCTTTGTAAAACTACTAACAGCTTCTGCTTGCTTACTTTCCAAATGTAATTGATTCGCCTGCAAATAAGACTGTACATCCCCTTCAGCAGCGTCAAATGGAATCGTAGGATGGAGCATTATCCGTAAAATTTTGGCCGCCACGATAAGCTCTGATTGATACACCTCTGGCAAATATATTCGTTCATCCGACTCTACAAGCTTCATTCGCTCAATTAATCGTTGAACATAATTATTAATCGACTCTATCTCAAACGAAAGCACTGTAAAACGATGTTTTTGCTTCAACTGGTAGTTTGCTTCGGCTCTGTATTGCGCGCAATGTAGGGATACCGCATCATAATTAAGCTTATAGCTGCTACCACTTAATTGATACACAATCGTCGCTTGCCCAGCGTATTGACTAAGCAGCTGCTCCATTTCTATTACGGTTAGCTGAACATCTAACGTAGCCTTAACCCTTTGTAGAAGCTCCGCTCGCTTTAGGAAGCAATGTCCTTCTTGAGAGGCATCTCGTAGTACATAGCGGATCGCCGCTAGCATCCGACTTCTCCCCGTAAGATCAAACTGTAGCTCTTTGGCAATTTGATCGCAGCGACGAAAGCCAAAACCCTTTACGAGACGAATTAAAGTATACGGATTTTTCTCAATAACATGATCGACCTCTTGCCCTAGCTCCTTAATTAGCCGCTTTGCTTGATTAAGCGTCATGCCCCAATTCATTAATCGGGCCAGCAAATCATAATTACCGTCGAGCACTTTAATTTGCTGACTCCAGCTCTCGACCATCTTCATGCCTATACCAGATATTTCGTTAGCGATCCGCTCGGGATCATTCATCAAAATATCAACAACTTCCAATCCATATGTATCATATAGTAGCTCTGCTCGCTTCTTTAACCCTTTCAAGCTTTGCAGAAAAACAATGACACCCTCTGGCGTCGTCGGCTTTTCAATTTTGATAGAATCAAGCTTTATTTGCTTACTATTCTTATATAAAGTCACTGCACCTTCAATGAGATAAGACTGTCCCTCTTGCAGGGCAAACGGAATATCACCTGAAATGGTAAATGTTTTTTTCTTGTCTTCGATGCATACGTAAGCTCCATAGCTTGCTTCTTCATCGAAGAAGACTTCTCCATATACTGTTACCTTGCGTTTAATTTTTTGGTTCACTTCTAGCTGTTCAAGCCAGTTAGGGAGTGATTGTTTTGTTAGTCTTGATGGTCGTGTCATGGGTTCACCTTCTTTTTGAGCCTTCGCCATTCGGTGTGATATTTTATCACATTAGAAATGTATTCCTGCCCTTACCATCAAGTTCATCCAAATATCCTAGCAACGTTCGGAAACGCGAATTAGAATACTCCATCATCTCTCGATATTCCTTGGACGTCAAATCAGGATTTCGCAATCGAATAGCTTGCAACCTGTTCATTTCCACCACATCATACTGTGTTTGACGAATCATGAATCTGGACATATAATTGCCAATGGACAGTTCGGACAAGTTTTCACTGCCATTCCAAGCATACAATTTTATTTGACTTTGGAATCGCTCCACATTGCTTCCTTGAGATAGAAAACGGTAGATAAGGTCACTTTTGATTCTGACAGCATCCGACTTCCCCGTATAGCTTTGCTCCATCAAGAATACAACGATTCCCATAAAGGTATCAATAATTTGCAAAGGAATAGACTCATGAGATTTTTCGGACTCAACGGATGTAATTTTGTATCTTTTGTTCCTATAGACAGAATGGGCATTCATCTGCTCTTTAATTTTGGAATGCAATCCAAGCACATCGTATTCATCATTGTGGTCAATTTTAATCTCTACGTCCATTTGATCAGTAAGTTCGCGAGTAATACCGTAGAATAGCCGCTCTGGTATTTTAATGTAGAATAGACTCCTTAACTCCATCGTTGTTAAATCGAGTTGTTGAGCGATGGATTGAGCTTCCATGTTGTTGACAACAAGGAGATTAATATTAATTTCTTGGTTAATAATATGGTTAAGCACCCTGAAGTACTTCTCCAAATGCTTATCATGATTGTACTCACGAAAATGTAATTCGCTCTTGGTACCCAACTTTTCGAAGATACCTTGCACAGAGCTAATTATTTCCGTCATAACCTGCTCACTGCCTCCATATGCACCATAATATGAATACATCTTATCCGGCTGGTCAATCTTATTTGCTTCATCAAAATATATTCCGTATCTCATGCTACACATCCTATATTCATCATTAATTATGTAATTTCTATATAACTATTAGCCCTTGCTTGACTTTCCGCTACACACATATTATCATGATTATACAGGAATACTACGGTTGAGTATAGCTTTCTCCGCTTCGTTAGTAGAGCTGGCTATACTCAATAAAAACCCTTCTCAGCCTCGTTGGCAGAGCTGGGTTTTTTTATTTTTCGAGCAATATTCGCTTCATTTTATCGCTGTATATTCCGCTAAGACAACGTCTAACGTTCTTTATATTATTCTTCTTAATAGAAATGATCTTCACGTCATTTCGTTGCTTTATATGATACTCACCTTAATAACAAGCATTTTTATTCATCATACCAATGCCTCGATTAAATAAACCATTTCCGATATTTTTATCGGAAACGGTTTATTTAAAACAGGAAAACTCAGTTTAAACAACGTTATCCAATATGTCTGTATCAAACCGTTAATTTTCATTCATACCAAAATCAATACTCAATAGCTTCTTCTTATAAAGATTCTCAACCTCAATTACCTCTTCGGTAGTTATACTTTTGGGAATAATTTGCAATATACTAAACTGAAAATACTCATATCGATCTGGGAAATTATATATTACTACTTTTATTCCTTTGTTGCCACCATGCTTGGTATCAATATAACTTTTCCATCTATTGAGCAGTCCTCCAGAACCATAAGCCGAACCAATATATTGTTTACCATCTACTCTATCAGTAATCAGGTAGATTGCGTAAATAGACGACAATGCGGTGTGC
>DXHF01000272.1 GCA_019113605.1 Candidatus Paenibacillus intestinavium | reverse complement strand
TTGGTATTCCAATTGTAGATAGTTACGAAATGCTATTAATTGATGAAGTAAGCTTGATCGGCAGTTCAGCTATTAATAATGAAAAAATCGAAATTATTGAGCTTTGTGAAAAATATGGAAAACATATTATGGTCGATAAGCCTGCAGTTGTGAATCGCGATGGTTTGGAACGACTTAAAGCTGTTATTGATCGAGGTCAAATTCAAGTTGGCATGATGCTTACTGAACGCTTTCATCCAGCCATTTATACATTAAAGCAATATATTGAGCAAGGTGAACTTGGTGAAATTGTTAGTATCGCTATGCGCAAGCCACATCAGTTAAATGAAGCAACTAGACCACAATGGTTTTTTGAAAAAGAACAATGTGGAGGCATACTTATCGATCTATTGATTCATGATTTTGATTTGCTAACTTGGTTTACTGGTAAAGCTATTCAACAAACGGAAGGTTATGTTGGGAAAAATATTTTAGCGGAGTATCCAACCTTCTATAATACGGTTAATTTACAAGTAAGGATGGAAGATGACGTTGTGATGCAATTGTATGCAGATTGGCATACCGCTGATAAGAGCTGGACTTGGGGCGATGGCAGAATTTTCGTCACAGGCACGAAAGGCTTCGCTGAACTGCGGTTAAGCGGAGAGCCTGAGAATGAGGGTTCTCCAATGATGCTATTGGTAAATGATCAAGCGGAGTGGGAAACTGTCGACCTCCAGCAGTGTCCAAATACGATCACAGATGATTTTCTGGAAAGAATACAAGGTAACCCATCCTTACTGACGCATGAGAATATTTTGGCTGCAAGTGAAGCAGTGATCAACGCTGACGAGCATGTAACCTATATGGTTGCACCATACAAGGGGTGAACATCATGAACGAACCTGTGAGATTTGCAATTGTAGGCTGTGGTGTAATTGCCCAGACGCATGCAGAAGGAATTATGAATACAGCAGAAGCTACATTGGTAGCAGTATTTGATGAAAATGAAGAAAAGGGACAACGATTTGCAGAACAATATGGAGCTGATTTCTATGCTAGCTACGAGCAGTTGTTGGCTCTAGACCACATTGAAGTGATTAATATTTGTACACCAAGTGGACTTCATGCCGAGCAAACGATTATGGCGGCTAGATCTGGTAAGCATATTATTTGTGAAAAGCCACTTGCTATTCATACTGAAGATGTTGGGCAAATGATCACGGTTTGTCATGAGGAAGGCGTTAAACTATCAACCGTCTTTCCGAGAAGAGTAGGTCCAGCAGCTGTATTTCTGAAACAATTCATTGCTGAGGGCGGTCTTGGGAAAATTACGCTTGCTGACGCTATTATGAAAATATATCGTAGTCAAGATTATTATGATAGTGCCGGCTGGAGGGGAACCTGGGAGATGGACGGTGGCGGAGCGATGATGAATCAAGGTATTCATCTTGTCGATATGCTTCAATGGCTAGTTGGCCCTGTTGAGTCCGTATATGGCAAAGCTGCTGCTCTGCAAAGAAATATTGATGTCGAGGATACCGTCGTTTCGTTATTACAGTTTCAAAATGGTGGTTTAGGTGTTATCGAAATGACCACTACAGTCCATCCAGATTTGGGACAACGTATTGAAATTCATGGTGAAAAAGGTACAGCAATTTTAACGGAAGATGATATTACATTACTACAGGTTGATGGTCAAGATATACAGTTACCACGATTTGAACCGTTCAAGGTACTTCCGGACGGACATCGTTATCAGATTCGTGATATGGCGTTAGCCGTACGAGAAGATCGATCACCTTCAATCACTGGTGAAGACGGGGTACATGCACTCGAAATCATTTTGGGTACTTACGAATCCTCTCGTAAAGGTGAGAGCATCAAGTTAAACACAAAAAAGGTCGGTGAACAAGTGTGATGTCCATTACGCCACAGCAATCTTTTGTTATAGATCAATTACAGGTGCGAGTATATGATAATCGCGAGACCATGGGCCAAGCAGTAGCCAGCGATATTAGTAATGAAATTATTAAGGTATTGAGCAGGCAAGATAAGGTACGAATGATTTTTGCAGCTGCGCCCTCACAAAATGAAGTGCTTACTCATTTGGTTAATGATCGGTCGATTGATTGGAGTAGAGTAGAGGCCTTTCATATGGATGAATATATAGGTCTTCATCCATCGGCACCACAAAGCTTTGGTCAGTTTCTTAAAGAGCGAATCTTTAGCAAAGTCCCTATTCAGACTGTCAATTATATGGATAGTAAAGGTGCGATCGAGGTAGAATGTGAGCGTTACGGAAAACTTATCTCCGCTGCTCCGATCGATATTGTATGTCTTGGTATTGGCGAAAATGGTCATCTGGCATTCAATGATCCTCCCGTCGCACAATTTCATGATCCGTCTATTATAAAGGCTGTTGAGCTTGATGAGATTTGTCGTCAGCAACAGGTGAATGATGGATGCTTTGCAGTGCTTGACGAAGTTCCTACGCAAGCGTTGACGCTAACAATTCCTACATTATATGCTGGTGCTAGACTGTTTTGCACCGTACCGAGCGTAACCAAGCAAGAAGCGGTTCGGCGTACATTGTACGAGGAGATATCAACGGCTTGTCCTTCAACTATTTTGCGGCAACATCCTCATTGCACACTTTATTTAGAACCAGAGTCATACGGTATAAAGCAATGATTCAAGGTATCCATTATGAAACAGGTGAAGTTATTTCGCTACAAATTGAGCAGGGCACTATATCATCGATAACAGTAACAAGTGAACCAGCTTCTATACTGCAAAATTCTTTACCGTATCTAGCTCCAGGCTTGATCGATCTACAAATTAATGGATATCAAGGTGAGGATTTTAACCAGTTGCCGATTACGGAGCAATCCATTAAACGTTTTTGTAAGCATATGTGGAGCTTGGGTGTTACAAGATTTTTTCCTACTCTCATTACCAATTCTTTTGCGGCGATCCAAGAGGCGCTCGTCGTAATTGCGAAGGTATGTGATGAAAGTGAAGCTATTCATTGGTCTATTGCAGGTATTCATCTTGAAGGACCATTCATTTCGCCTCATGATGGTGCAAGGGGAGCGCATGATCAGCAGTATGTATGTGCTCCTAACATTGAATGGCTGCAGCAATGGCAAAAAACTTCGGGTAACCGTATTAAAATAGTGACACTTTCTCCAGAGTGGGAAGAGAGTATTGCTTTCATTGAATTCTGTCAAGATAATGGAATTGTTGCTTCGCTTGGACATACGTCAGCATCTTCTGCTCAAATAGCTGCTGCAACTAGAGCAGGTGCTACAATGATTACCCATTTTGGTAACGGGGTACATTTACAGCTACCAAGGCATCCTAATTATTTATGGGAGCAGCTGGCACAAGATGAGCTTTATGCATGTGTTATTGCAGATTCTTATCATTTACCCGATCAAGTCTTAAAGATTGTTCATAAAGTAAAGAGAGATAAAACGATACTAGTGAGTGATGCTGTAGCTTTAAGTGGTTCTAAGGCAGGTCAGTATACGACATTCGTTGGAGGACAAGTTATCTTAACTGAAGCGGGAAAACTGCATTTGGCTCATAATGAACAGTTACTTGCAGGTTCTGTTGCCATGCTAAAGGAAGGTATTCGATATTTATATGAAGCAGGAATCGTAGATTTTGAAGAGGCTTGGAGGATGGCTTCTGTAAATGCCGCTACATTGTTGGCATTACCAAATCAAGCTGGATTAGAGGTAGGTGCACCAGCTGATATCACTTTATTTCATAAGGATAAGGATGGGCATATTTCAATTAACGAGACGTTTGTTGCTGGTCAAATTAAATATAAAAAGGCTGCCTTTGAAACTAATGAATAAGGGCAAGGTAGCTTGATGAAGGATGGTGTCTGTATTCAACAGACGTCATCCTTTTTAAGTTTCAATAAATATAAGCTCCCTTGGCTTAGATCCCGAAACAGTTGTCGACTTCTAGGGCACAGTTTGTACTTTGTTAGACTTTTTTTAGTAGAAATAGTTATAATAATACTATAGAATAGAAGATTGTGACTTCATTCGTAACCGTAATGTGAATAAGTGAAACATTGTTTAT
>DXHF01000271.1 GCA_019113605.1 Candidatus Paenibacillus intestinavium | reverse complement strand
TTAGTCGTAAGTGTTCCTAACTTAGTCTCATAGTTCGAGGCATTGAAATCCCACTTAATGATATCTATGTATAAATCAGAAATCGATACATCTTTTTCAACTTGAGCATAAAACGTCAAATATTGTGTTGCATTAACAGGAACTAATTCCTTTGTTTTATCCGTCTCAATCAACTTTGTAATATATGATTTTTTAGACGTTTTGATTTTTGCCCAATAATCAATAAGCGGCAAGCTTTTACTTGAATTATTTTGAATTTCTAACGTGAATGTAACTAACTTTCCGTTTTCTTGAGTCAAATATTCTACATCGAATAATTCTGCACTAACATTACTCATTAATGAAACTTTAGATTGTGAAGCTGTTGAGACATGCATTACTTGACTTATATTTAAACTTAAAATCAAAGTAATCACTAATAAAAATTTCATTACTTTAGTATTCATCATTGTTAATATAGACATAGTTTCCCTCCTTAGTAATCTATATATTAAACGCTTAAACCATGTATAAAGTTGCACTCTAATGCAAATAATATATTAAAGAAGAAAAAACCCTAACCATTCTAAGAATGATTAGGGCCTTTCTCGATTATTCAATCGTAATGTAGATTAAGTTAATTACTTAATGCTAACGTTAACTACGAAGAATTTATCTTTGATTAGAACAGTTACAGTCGCTTTACCTTCGCCTACGAAAGCACCTGCAGCATTAACTACATCTTTGTTAGAAGAAACAAAGTCATAGTCTCCAGCTGCAACAACAATTTTAGCACCGTATTGATCGTAACCTACAAGAGCGTTACCTTTACCATCAGTACCAAACAATTGATCTTGAAGGTTGCTTGCAGTACCAGTTACAGTAATAGTTGTTTTAGCTTGAGATACAGTTGTAAGAGTTGGTTTAGTATCAACTACTTTAACAGTTACAGTTGCTACTTTAGCAGTTTCAATAATAACGTTAAATACTTCAGTACCAGCTTCTACCGCAGTAATTTCACCGTTAGCATCAATAGTTGCAACATTTTCTTTACCGTCTTTAGCCTCAAACGTAGCATCAGCAGTTACGATACCAAATTTGTTACCATTTTTGTCTTTAGCATAAACAGTAATGTTCGCTGTTTTTGACATATCTTTATCAGCTTTAGTATTTCCAGTTGAAGCAGGGTTAACTTCGATTGTAGCATTGTCAATTTCAGCTACATATCCAGCTTCACCATTTTGATCTACGCGAGATACAGAAACTGATTTAGTGAATGACTTTTTACCGTCAGCAGATTTAACTACAATTTTAACAGTAACAGTACCATTTTTTTGTACCACAGGTGATGAAGGGTCTACAAGTTTTACAGTAGTTTTAGAATCACCACCGAAACCAACCGCTATTGGATCAACAACAGTTAAGTTATTAGCAGGAGCATCTGCAGTAATTACAGCACCTGGCACTACGATTTCTTTACCAAATTGGTCAAGTGTTTTTACTCCAACTGCATATTCAATTGCAGTTCCAGCAGCACCAGCGCTACGGTTAACGATTTTAACAGAAGATTGGTCTACAGAAATTGAGCTAAATACAGCCTCATCTTTAATTGTTACAACTACAGTTTTAGATGTTTCAGAACCGCCAATTTTAGCTGTGATTTTCACAGAAGCAGTACCAGCTTGAACTGCAGTAAATGCACCTGTAGTAGCATCAACAACTAGACGTGAAGGGTTAAGAGATTTAAAGTTTACATCATCACTTCCAATAATAGCAGATGATGCAGTTTTATTATTATCTTGGTCTTCAGCAGTAAATACGATATCACCTGTATCTTTAGCATTTACTTCTAGGTTGTTATCAGAAGCGTTACCTGTAAGAGATACATCTGTAATGTTAAGAGATAGAGCTTCTTTAACAGTAATGATTGCATTACCAGTTTCGATGTTAGTTTCATCATCAACAGCTAGAATAACATTAACGATCGCAGTACCAGTAGAACCAGCATCAAAACCATTAACTACAGAAGAGTTGCTTGATTCAACAGTGAAGTCACTGTGGTTAGCAGTAATGTCATCACCATTTTCATCTTTAACGATCACTTTAAGGTTACCATCACCTTTAGCAATTGTAGTAGCAGCGAACTCTACACTAACTGGAGTAGTTGCTTGGTATTTGAATTCTGCAGTTGCAGTTGCAAGAGCAGCAGCTTCAACACCAACAGCGTTAGTTAATGTAACTGTGTATGTTTTTCCAGAAGAAAGGTTGTCACTTAGAGCAACAGTAGCTTTCTTGCCTTTTGTAGTAATTTGATCAACTAGATGTTCGTTACCATCAGCATCAACGATTGTTGCTTCTTCAATAGATTTAACATCTTCGTTGAACTCAAGGATAACAGCAGATTTAACAACTGCTTTTGTAGATACTAGAGCAAGATCAGTGATTTGGTAATCAGCAAGACCAAGAATAGTACCTAGTTTTTTACCGTCGATTTCGAAATCAAGAGCTGTTACAAGTGCAGTGTAGATTTCGCCACGAACAGCGTTGTCACCTGCAACTAGATCAGCAGATACTAATTTTAATTCAACAGCTTTTGCTAAAGACTCAGCGTAAGGAACGTCTTTAACGCCTAATACGCGAAGTAGTACAGCAGCAAATTGTTGATTAGTGATCGGGTTGTTAACACCGAATACAGTTTCTTTTTCGCCAGTGAAGTATCCTTCAGCTTTCGCCCAAGATACATAACCATTGTAGAATTTAGAATCTAAATCAGTGAAACCGTGAGTGTTTGCAGTAGCTGCAGCTTTCTCTTCTACTTGAAGTAGACGAGAAAGTAGAACCGTTACGTCTTGACGTACCCATTCTGCATCCTCAGCAAGACCTTCAGAAGTACCTTTAATAATACCATAACCTTGTAACTTTTCACCTGCAGTTTTTGTTTCAGCTGCAGATACTAGTGTTGCGAACATGGAGAATACCATGGCAATCGCAACTAATAATGATAAACTTTTTTTCATAACCTTTTTTTCTCCTCCTCTAAATTGCTTCGGTTGTTGAGAGTTTTGTTTTGATAATAAATGGCTCGTTTTACTCATAGCCAATTCACCCCCTTCCTAGAGTAGAGCACGTAATTATAAAATAATGTCTACTAACACGACTTGATAAGTAACATGTTGTAGAAACTTGTAAACGAATGAGAGAGTACTGCTAGAATATGAGTATCACTATAACATTATACATTGTTGTACCCATACCGTAAAGAGTAAATTGAAAATACATTCCAAATATTTCCGAAATGACCACTTTTCATTGCCTCAACTCATCTGTACATATGTATAGACGTATGGGCTAAGAAAAAGTTGCGTAAACTATATATCTTTTTTCAATAAACGCAAAATCATTAATATGGAAATTGTTGTTTTAATCATCTATATACTAGTATAGCTCGTACTAGATTTGAAGTCGATACCAAAGTTTTACCATCAGAAACAATAAACGGTACGGATTGCTCCGCACCGTTTATTGTTCGTAGCTTAATTGTAGAGGGTTGGTAGCTTCTTCAGATCAGTCATGACACGAGTCATAATAATCGCCGCATCACTGCGAAGCATTCTAGCCTTCGGATCATACATATATCCAGCCTTTGGATCTGCTGTACTAATCGGCTTCCCAATAATGAAGCCCTTCTTCTGAATTGCTAATACCGATGGAATAGCATAGAAATCAAAGTTGCCTCCATCCTTGAACGCTTTATCTAGCTGAGCCTTCGCTTTCGTTGAGCTCGTCTCCAGTTTCAATTCTAGCGCTCTAGCAAGAATAACGGCTGCATCCTGTCTAGTCAGCTGTGCATCTTCATCGAAGAAGCCTGGTCGAGTACCATTAACAATACCTGCTCTTGCCGCCGTCTCGATATAACGATAATCATAGATCGCTTCAGCGTTACTTGCATTGGTCATGGTCTCTGGGTAATACGTAAAATGTAACGTTCCATCATAACTCAATGGCAGATCGAGCGCTCTAACAATCATACGCGTGAACTCGCCACGGGTAACATAACGATCTCCACCGAATTGCGATACGGGTTGGAAAGCGTTCATAACACCTTTGGCATAGATGGCTTCCATCGCTTCGCGAGCATAGCTGTGATCGATAATATCATTGTAGCTACGTGTTAGCTTAGTTACAACATAGTAGCCAAACTTAGTAAATGGTACTGTAATTGTACCTTTCTTCGTATCTACTACGCCACCAACATTTTCCCATGATAGCTCTACTGGGTCAAAGCGGAACACAGTAATTGTAGTTCCTGCACTAGCAACAATATTTTTGTCGTACGTCAATGTTAATGAACCAATATTACTTGGCAATAACTCACGATCATATTGTCTATGTCGACTTGCAAAGTTATTGTGATAATCCCCTTCAATGTTAGGGAACGGGAATGGATCAAGTCCGGTTGTAATCGGGTCAAACTTATTCGTTGTAAGTGGATCATCAGCTAATCCAGCATCAATCCAGTACATCGGGCTTGCTTTAATATAACGATTTGCAATATCTTCAAATCCTGTTTTCACCCATAGATAACCCGTTGAATTACTTTCAGCCGTGTAGTTAGGCGCTTGACCATCATACATATGACGATCTACGATTCCATCCTCGGAGTTGGCAATTGCGAACATTAGATTATGACCATTAAACACTTGTGTTGCATAATCATCCGTCTTATTGAACTCAGACCGGATAAGATTTGTACCTTTCGGGAACGTTAGCGTTAAGCTATTATTGAAGACTTTATGTGAATTTTTCATTGTCTCCATATATTGCGCACCTGGTATATTCGTAGGCACATACTTAACTGTAATCGTATCCGTTATTGTTGTATCACCTCTAGTAATGGTGAATGATATTTTCGTATCTTTATTCGGCTTCAAGTCAGAAATTACTGCTTTGAATGCATTTACTCTTGAATCTGCTGTCTTATTATAATCCAAGAATACTACTTTTTCAGCTTTCACTTTATTAACAACAACAGACTCAGCACCCGGAGAGTTAATAATGAATTCTACAAAGTTTTGATTCAAAATACGTTCTTCTGTTACTGGAGACTTGATTGTATACGGAATCGAAATCGGATTGATCTCTAGACGATACGTAGCACGAGGTCCAGCTTTTCCTGCGTTAAATACAGAGATAACATAAACTAACGGACTTCCATCCTCTGGCATCTTCTGACCAGTAATGTCAAAGAAGAAGCTTTGCAGTTTTTTATCATAGTAGAATGAAATATCAGCATCAGGGCTTAATACTTTAACACCATCATTATATAGCCATGGTAAAGCATCACCTTCCAACTCATTGCCATCTACATCAAGCTTCTTTTTATTTTCGTCCACTACTGCAAATTCATGCTTCCCAAGATCGAATTCTATAGGCTCATCATTCTTCCAGTTCGGATTCGCTATCGTTACAAAATAATTTCCAGGATTAACACTATCCATTCCAGTATCAACAGAATCATTGCCATTACCAGGTTCCGTCCCCAAATCAATGAAATCGAATGTTCCATAAACGTTAAATTCTGCTTCTTTCGTCGTATAAATACCATTTGTAAATGTAAATGCCGGATCATTACCTACTGGTGGCCATTCTTTCCCAACGGAGTAAGGATAAACGCCATCAGTTTTCTCAGCTGGAATAACTGGAAGATTGGTTGGAACAACACTGAATTTTATTGTGCTTTCATAACTATACGTATCCGTATAGAACATGAATTTCAATGTGTTTTCCCCTGCCATATTCATATAGGCAAATAATTCTTCCGCTTCATCATCAGTAATCGAAGGTGTAGTACCTATCATGATAACTTTACCATTCTCATCAATGTCAACACCCTTGGGACTGAATAACGGCGAATTCTTCAAATTCTGATTTGCCGGTGAGTAAGATTCAAGATCTAGCTTAACGTTATTCAAATATAGAAATGCTGTTGTTTTCAATGAACCTTCATCAGCATAACGAATATCCTTCTCATTGGCGATATTCATAATTCTACCTGAAAAACCGCCTAATCGTTGAATAAGATCTATCGGCTTATCTTTGTATGTATCATAATTGACAGCCATCCCATCAACGATACTTTCAAACTTAACATAAGGCCCATATTGTAGCTTGAAGATTGCAGATTTCGAATTAATAATTGTATTGGAGGCAGGCCCATCAGTAAGATTAAACTTGACTGTATTTGTTCCTGACTTCTCCAAGTTTTCAAATTGTAGGAATACACGTAAATAATTCTTTGATACACCATCTACTGTCTTTGTAACTACTTCAGTAAGTGACGCACCATTCTTAGCTGTGATAACTTTATAAAGATAAGTTTTATTGTTAATTTGAACTTTGATCCGATCGTTCAAGCCAGTTACATCTGTTGTTAATCCGCCATAGTTAGCAATCAATAGCTCTACAGCCATAGGAACAGAGTATACTTCAATTCCACTACTAGGAATGACAGTACCTTCTAGCGCCTTAATCTTATTATCATTAGTTGCTGCTACACGGTCTTGCAATGTAGCATCTTTCGTAGTCATCGTATTATCGAAGCCTGTCAAATAATTAATTTCTGAGATATAAGGTAGACCAGCATTAAGCAAAGTAAATTTGCGTTCTCCCGAAACATTATATCTTTTGCCATTTGGTGCTTTCAGCTTATATTTAATTGGCGTATTATAAGCTAATGCCAAGCTACCTAGACTTAGATCAATTCTATAGTTTACTGTTACAAACTTAGATGTCTTGTCAATAACAGTTGGGGTTATGCTATCAATCGCAATTGGAGGATTCGATGTTACACCGTCAAATTCTATTGTCATATTTCTCTGTAAAGCATCTTTCACTAAAGCATCCACCGTTGTATCTGCTGTACTATTTGTTAAGTCGATACTATAATCCACTAACGGGTCCTGCGTTGGAGGAAGATTTTCAATATCATATAGCGGTAGTGCAATAATCGCCTTACCTGTAAGCTCTAGATTTGTTGTGTTAGTTACGTGATATTCTCCATTAAGCTTAACATCGTAGCTGTTCGTACCATCAGATATTTTCTCGTCATAATGTGTTACTTCACCATTATATAACGTTACTAGACGAGATGTTTCAATTATTTGCCCACTGTTGGCAACTTTGAAATTAATTGTGTTCATACCTTTTCTAATAACGATATTAGAAGCTAAAAATTTATAATCTGTCTGACTGACATTAAACTCGAAGCTTTCTCCATTGACAACAAGAGTGACTCTGCTTGCGTTAGGTGCATTACCAACAATGGTAACTGTACTTGTTGCTGAAGGAGTAGTAGCACCAGAGTAAAGCATCGTTGTGCCACTTTCTGCAACGTCATAAGTTTGATTCTCAAAATGAATTTGCATATTATTCAGCATCGGGCTATCAAGATACTGAATATAGATGTACTCTTCCACAAGAGAAGTACCCGCAACTCCTTTAAATGTAATTTTGTTAATTCCAGCAAACAATTCTACATTATTTACTGTAATTGAATTATTACCTGTAGTCGTAATACCCGTTGAAATTTCTTGCGTAGCATTGAGTACTGTATCACTACCTGCAGTTACTTGCTCAACCTTGTAACTGATCGATGAACCTACTATTCCATTAATAGTCCCCGTTAAATTGACATACTTACTTGACACCGTTCTTGCTGAAGCCTTCACATCTTTCTCGTTCGGGAACAAGAAGTAGCTGCCTGCAGCTTCAACCTTGTTCTGCGTCCCGTGCATTGGAAGCATTGATATTAATAATGCAAATGATAAAACAATTGATAATATTTTTTTCAAGTGAATAACTCCTCTCTGACAACCTTATTTATTATTTATCTCCTATATGAATTGCAGATGAATGCAGATCATATGTGACAATATATGTAGCGCTTGATACTCCTTCCCACAATTTACATGTCCTGTCTAACATTAGACGCAAAAATATCGAAAAAGTTCCATACATTATTATATCGGTAGAAGCGTTGCTCTTTTTGAGGGATTAGAAAATGAAAAAACTGCTAAACATAAAATGTTTAGCAGTTTTTCATTTTTATAATGTTGTTTAGTTTATTTGCTACGTGATTCTGCATTAACTTTACCTAGCTTTAAGCCCATCTTCGTTAGCAGATTAATGACTGGTCTTCTTGATTTATCAACAATGCCGATGACTTCTGCACCAATTTGCAGGAAGAAGATGACTAAGCATACGACGGCAAATGTAATCCAGTTCGCACCGTTGAATTTAATAACGGCTGATTGAATAATTGCCATTGCCCCAAAGATTGCAGCAATTCCCCAGATCATTAATACCGTTCTACGATGACTGAAGCCAAGATCCTGCAAACGATGATGCAGATGACCTTTATCAGGTGCAAAAATCGGTTTTTTGTTCACTAAACGACGAATAATTGCGAAAAACGTATCCGACAGTGGCACTCCGATAATAAGTAACGGAATAACAAATGACACTAGTGTAACTTGTTTGAAGGAGATCATCGATAACATCGCCAGACAAAAACCTAGAAAAAGTGATCCTGAATCACCCATAAAAATTTTGGCTGGATGAAAATTATAATATAAGAAGCCAATAATACCACCAAGTAATAATGTACTCATTAAAATAACAGGCTGGAAGCCCATAATAATTGCCATAATAAGTATCGTTGTAATCGCGATACCTGATACGCCTGCTGCCAAACCATCAAGCCCGTCAATAAGATTAATGGCGTTCGTTACCCCAACAATCCATAAAATTGTAACGGGAATGCCGATCCATTCATTCAAATGCTGCATACTCTCGCCGAATGGCAAGCTAACAAAGCTAATTTGAATATCGAAACCAAATACGACAACACAGGCAGCGATAATCTGAAAAAGAAGCTTAAGCTTTGCCGATAATTCAAAACGGTCATCTAGTGCACCTGTTACAATAATAATTGTTCCCCCAACAAGCATCGCCTTCAAAAGATTAAGATCTTTCGGTAGCAATGTACCTTCAGGAATTAAGGCAATAACGCAGAAAAAAGCTCCGATAAATGCAAGATAAATAGCAAGGCCACCCATACGTGGCATAATTCTTGTATGAACTTTTCGATGATTGGGCTTATCAATTGCCCCAACCATAAATGCAAACTTTTTCACCAATGGTGTCATCACCAACGCAATTACAAGTGCAATGACAAAACCAACCGCATATACTGCTCCAATTGGCATAATTATAATTCTCCCCCTCTAATACGTACAAGCGGAAATAGATGATCGTGTGTGTATATCATTCACAAGTAGCAATCAACTTATCCAAGGTCTTGATGCCAGTTCTGTATATCAAGCATCAAACAGAATTATACTCCCCAATAAGGTAAATTACTACTATCGATTTTTAGAAATTCAACATTAATTTGAAGAAATAACGTCGTTTCCTAGCTATTTTGTAATATTATCGCGATTTCGCATCACTTTAAGCATAAATCTAGGAATAACCATCATTCTTGGTAAGCGTGTTGGTTCTTGGATAAGACGGAATAACCATTCCAGTCGTGATCGTTGCATCCATTTCGGTGCCCGTTTCAATTGACCTGAAATAACGTCAAAGCTTCCTCCAACACCCATAATAAGAGGAACCGCCAATGACTTCCGATGTTTCACAATCCACGGCTCTTGCGTCTCTGCACCTCTAGCTACAAATAACAGCTGTGGCTCTAGTGCCGCTATTTCTGCCACAACTTCAGCATCCTGCTCGGCAGTAAAGTAACCATTACGATAACCAACTATTCTAACTTGAGGGTATTGCAGCTGCAATGTTTTCGCAGCCGATTCGATAACAGCTTGACTCGTGCCTAGTAAATACACTTTCCAATGATGCTTCTCACCCTTATTCATCAGCTCATGAATAAGCTCAATACCGGTCACTCGTTCTGGAATCGGACTGCCACCTTGCTCTGCTGCCCATAGTATTCCTGAGCCATCCGGTACAATCAGATCTGAACGAAGCATCATTTCTTTGTACTGTGGCTTTTCTAATGCACTCATCACCATAATGGGATTGGCTGTTATGACATGGGTTTGAATATTCGCTTCAATACGGTCAGTTATATATTCCACTGTTTCTTGCTTACTCATCGTTGAAAATGGAATACCAA
>DXHF01000270.1 GCA_019113605.1 Candidatus Paenibacillus intestinavium | reverse complement strand
GATTTTATAAGCTCTACTTCTTTTAAAATAATATTATTTTTGGAATCTTTAACTGTGAAATTTGTAATGTCGGAACCGATTGCAGCAATTTGCAGTTCAAGTGTTTGATACTGCTTTTTTGGATATAGCATAAAGCTAGTCGAACGGTTTCCAGTAGCGTTATCAAAATAGACTTCTTTGTAATCTTTTCCTTTATATGTAGTAAGGTCGGGATCTTTAGTATGATACATATCATTGAAGCCAACCGATAGAGCAGTGCCTTCGATCTTCTCACCAAAAATAATAGTACCAGTAGCTTGATCATAATCAACGGCTACACCTAGCGCATCCGCGACAGCTCTAGCTGGAACATAGTTAGCATTTTTGTACAAAATTGGCGTAATAGCGTTTCCTTTAACATCCTTAAGCTGTACGGGAGCACCATCTACTTTAACCTTTACGTCGGGGTTCAAATGTGCTTTAATTTCTTGCAGCTTATTTGCAGCATACGCACCTGTTCCCATACTTGCCAAAATAGTTACACCTAAAATTGCAGCGAGCGTTTTTTTCTTCAAATCATTCTCTCCTTACTAATTTAAGATAAAAATATACATATATTATAAATAGGTAAATAGTTACCACGCAAGCTTCTAAAGCACTGAATTTTTTTATGATATTATTAAGGTGTAAGTTTTTTGGCTTTGCAGAACATATCTATTAGGTGTAAAATAACGTACATAGCTTTGTTGCTATACACCACAGGTAAGTGGGAAGGAGTAAAATCATGTTAGGAATTAGTGAATTTCAATTAAAGGTACTTGAGCTTTTGCATGAGGACGCCAGAATCAAGCCGGAATTAATTGCAACGATGCTTGACGTCGCTGTTGAGGAAGTTCGTGAGGCCATCGCCGCCCTTGAGCAAGACCATGTCATCGTGAAATATGCAACGATTGTGAATTGGAGTAAGATGAATGACGAGAAAGTCACCGCTTTAATCGAAGTGCAAATTACACCAGAACGCGGACGTGGTTTTGATCGGATTGCTGAAACGATATACTTGTATCCAGAAGTTAAGTCGCTGTATCTAATGTCAGGGGCTTATGATTTACAAGTTGAGATTGAAGGAAATAGTTTGAAGGAAGTTGCTTCCTTCGTTTCAAATAAATTATCAACAATTGAAGCAGTTTTATCTACTAAAACATACTTTATACTTAAAAAATATAAACAGGACGGCATTATCTTCGAGGAGCATGAAAGTGATCATCGTATGATGGTGTCCCCATAAGAAGGGTGAACGTGATGACAAACGAAGCATCGCAAGTATCATCCGTGCCAGTACAAGCTAGATCAATCAAAGATTTCTTGAATCCATCCGTAAGAGATATTAAGCCTTCAGGTATTCGTCGTTTTTTTGATCTGGTTAGTACGCGTAAGGATGTCATTACACTTGGTGTAGGAGAACCTGATTTTGTAACACCTTGGCATGTTCGTGAGGCTGCAGTTATGTCTCTAGAACGAGGGAAAACTCAATATACTTCAAATGCTGGTATGCCAGAATTAAGAGATGCAATCGGCGCTTATTTAGATAATAGTTTTCAAGTGGAATATAATCCAGCGGATGAGATTTTAGTTACGGTAGGTGGTAGTGAGGCAATTGATCTTGCCTTGCGTGCATTAATATCTCCGGGTGATGAAATTCTAATTCCTGAACCTTGTTATATTTCGTATTCGCCTATAACTGTTCTTAGCGGCGGGGTTTCTGTAGGGATTGAAACTTTTGCGAAGGATCAATTCAAATTGACGGCAGAATCGTTGAAAAAGTCAATTACTCCAAAATCTAAAGTTCTTATTCTTTGTTATCCAAGTAATCCAACCGGCGGTATTATGACTTATGAAGATTGGTTGCCGATTGCGAAGGTAGTGGAAGAGAATGATCTTATTGTTATTAGCGATGAAATTTATGCGGAATTAACATATGGATCAAAACATGTTAGTTTTGCAGCGATACCTGGTATGAAGGATCGTACCATTCTTGTTAGTGGATTTGCGAAAGCATTTGCGATGACAGGCTGGCGTATTGGTTATGCTTGTGGTCATCCAGAAATTATTTCTGCGATGCTGAAAATTCATCAATACACTGTAATGTGCGCGCCAGTTATGTCACAATATGCTGCATTAGAGGCGTTAACAAATGGGCTTGAGGAAAAAGATAAGATGATTGAGTCATATAATCAGCGTCGGCGCCTTGTTGTGCAAGGGTTCCGTGAAATTGGACTTCAATGTCATGAGCCTCAAGGTGCATTCTATGCATTCCCTTCGATTGCATCTACAGGCTTAACAAGTGAACAATTTGCTCAGCGTTTGCTTGAAGAAGCGAATGTTGCAGCTGTTCCTGGTGATGTATTCGGCCTAGGTGGCGAAGGACATCTTCGTTGCTCTTATGCAACATCTGTTGCTTCATTAACGGAAGCGATTGAACGTATTGGAAATTTTGTACACAAACTGAAATAATAGCTAAATGTACATGTAGGCTCGACAACTATGTCGAGCCTATTATTTACGTAAATGAAAAGTTGAGTAGATGCTTACGAAGTAACTTTTCATTCGTGGATGTATATCAAGAAGTATCATGAAAAGTTGTAGGAGGGATCATATGAAGCTGTACACTAGAGGCGGAGACAAAGGTATGACAAGTTTAATCGGTGGTCGCGTGTCGAAAACTGATGTTAAGGTTGAAGCATATGGTACGATTGATGAGTTGAATAGTTTTGTAGGTCTTGCAGCGGCTCAGGCTGAAATCTTTGAGCCTACACAAACATTGGGCATAGAGCTATATGAGATTATGCAAGAGCTATTTGATACTGGTTCTGATCTTGCTTACGCGGTAGAAGGTCAAACCTATAAGATGACAGTAGAATCGATTGAACGGCTTGAGAATTGGATTGATGCACATAGTGCAGCAGCGCCGGCATTAACGAAGTTCATCCTGCCTGGTGGCTCTCAGCTTGCAGCGACGTTACATATATGCAGAACGGTGTGTAGACGTGCAGAAAGGCGTGTTGTCGCGCTAGCGGAGCAGAGTGAAATTAATGAGCAGGCTCTTGCTTACTTGAATCGTTTGTCTGATTATTTTTTTGCGGCGGCAAGAATTGCTAATATGCAATGTGGAACAGAAGATACGGAATATGTTCGTAGCGCGAACGTATTCCAAGGGAAGAAAAAATAATGACAACACCAAGATGGACAGGGCGAGTTGTGAAACATCTTGCTGATGCTACTGCGGACTCTGTTATATATGGAACTACTGAAAATTTGCAATTACTTGAGCAATATTATGCTCCTTTATCTGTCGTTGTACGTCAAGAGGATGAAGGGAAAAAGATTCGAGAAGTACTTGAGAAGTACTATAAAGTATCCGGAAAATTACTTGCACAAGTTCGGCTAACTGAATATGGCTTAACGATCAATGAAGAAAGAGTGTATACTTCAGCACCAGTTCAAGCAGGGGAAGTCGTGAGACTAAGAATGGAGCGCGAGGAATCGACGGATATTTTACCACAGGAGATGCCACTCGAGATCATTTATGAAGATGACTACTTGCTTATAGTCAATAAACCTGCAGGAATCGTTGTACATCCCACTCATGGGCACTATACGAATACGTTAGCTAACGGTGTCGTTCATTATTGGAAAAGTAAAGGTGAGCGCTTTCGGTTTAGACCTATTCATCGATTAGATGAAGAAACATCGGGCATTGTTGCGATAGCGAAAAACGGTTTTATCCATCAGCAGCTTTCGGAGCAAATGCAGCAGGATGGCTTCGATAAGCAATATGTAGCATTTGTATATGGGGTTCCTTCACCAGCAACAGCTTTGATTGATGCGCCAATTGATCGTGACAAGGCTCAACCTCATCTGAGAGTTGTTTGTAAGGATGGGGAAGGATATCCATCTCAAACTGAATATACTGTTTTAGAAAGCGTAGAAATGTCTCGCGTAACGTCTGAATTATCATCTTTAAAGTCTGAATCATCTTTTGAGAAGCTCGAAGAGTCAGAGTGGCTGTCGATCGAACAGCAAAATGATCATCAGAATGATGCGGTTTCGCTTGTTCGTCTGAAGCTATATACAGGTAGAACTCATCAAATTCGTGTTCATATGAGCAGCATTGGCCATCCGCTAGTTGGTGATAAATTTTATTGTGATCCGACCGTGCAAATAGAGCATATCGAACAACTCATTACAAGACATGCATTGCATGCAGAAAAATTAGCGTTTACTCATCCGATAACGAAGCAGTACATGGAATGGACGGCAGCTATGCCAGCAGACTTTGAACAGCTGCAAATTGTGATGAAGAAAGGGAATAACTATGACTAAGCGATTAACAATTTATGAGTATCCGAAATGTGGAACTTGCCGTAGTGCAGTGAAATCTTTGAAAGCATTAGGTAGAGAACTAGAACAACGTCATATTGTTGAAGCGACACCTACCGTAGATGAGCTCAAGCAATTACTTGAGATTAGTGGTGTAGACTTGAAGAAGTTTTTCAATACTTCAGGGGATGTATATCGTGAGCAAGGATTGAAGGACAAGCTACCATTGCTTAGCGAGGATGAAAAACTAGCATTACTAGCATCGAATGGCATGCTCATTAAACGACCGATTGTAACGGATGGTGAAACGGTGACCATTGGCTACAAGCAAGAGAACTATGAGCAGGTTTGGGGCTTGAATTAATGGGTGACAACATTAGGAGTAGAAAAACAAAGTTATTATCACAGCTAGGATCTTCTATTTTTTCAGAAGTTGCCGCGTGGAAACGTGAAGCAGTAGCGCAAGGTATCGACGTTATCGATCTTGGAATTGGAAGCCCAGATC
>DXHF01000269.1 GCA_019113605.1 Candidatus Paenibacillus intestinavium | reverse complement strand
AATATAATTGTTAAATTCGCTTCTAGCCATCGCAATACCTGGGAATGGATGATCATCATCGTGTGCGAAGTAAGGCGTATGATCTGAAATACCAACAGCTTGAAAGCCTTGTGCGATTGCAGATTGAATATAATCCTCAATTACTCCATCAGCATGCCCACAACGGTTATGATGGGTGTGAAGATCGAATTTAACACGACTGTTATTATCAAATGTACTCATTTGCAATCCTCCTACAACTTTTCATTTGCTTCTTGTAATGCTTCCTTGAGTTGAAAAGTACATCGGAAGCTTTTACTATAAGTGTTTATTGAACTACTCTTACAATGAAAGTTCAAAAAGCGGGCTTTCAGAATCGAGCAGGTGGAGCGTTACTTGAGAAAGGCGGAAGCGCAAATGTACGTACTTGGTACATGCGAACCGTACTTTCCAAGTTCGTTTCAGATGCGATGTCGAGTAAGCCACTTTAGAATCCTCATCGTTATCAAAGTCTGCATTTTGAACTACCTATCTATTCTGCATTCATAAATTGGTACTCTGGCATCCCCTTCAAATCGCTTAAAAATTGCTGCATCGCCGAATTAATATATCGTCCTGATTTGTAGACTACACCTACAGGATGTGTAGCTACAAGCTCTTCTACTCGTATAATTTTTATTGTACCTAGCTTACGCTCTTGTTCAATCGCCAATTTTGATACAATTGCAGCACCGAGATTAATTTCAACCATTCGTTTTACTTCTTCGCTACTTGACAATTCCATTATTATATTAGGAGTCAGGTTGCAATCTTTACATATTTGATCAACGAATCGTCTTCCTAAAGTATCAGGTGCAAGCATAATCATGGGGACATGCTGCAGCTGATCCATTGTAATAAAATCGTATTGGCTCAATGGATTTTCAGGAGATACAATCAATTCAAATGTATCATAATAAAGAATTGAGGAACTTATATTTGTGTTTTTTTCAGTTAAGTAAGTAATACCAATATCTACGCTACCATTATCTACACTAGTCATAACCTGGGAAGATGGCATCGTATGAATCGTTGTCTTGATTAATGGGTATTGATTTTGAAAATAGGATAGTACTCTAGGTAACACTTGAACTGCGATAGATGCTGTCGTTCCTAAAATAATATGACCCTGCGGATTATCGTTAAGATCTGAAAGTCTTTGTTTTAAGTCATCAACAATCGAGAGCATTCGTTCAGCATGATCAAGAAATACTTGTCCATGTTCAGTTAAAGTGACGGGTTGATTACGATCAATCAAAATGGTATTGAATTCTTCTTCTAGGCTTTTGATTTGTGCCGAGACAGCTGGCTGAGTCAAATTCAAAAGTTCTCCAGCTTTTCTAAAACTCATCGTTTTCGAAATTGTAAGTAAGGTTTCTAGCTGACTAATATTCAATTTTCGCCAATCCCCCTTCTCGAATAGTTCAACTCGACGGAGCTATCCTCTATTATAGCGAATACATGCTCAATGGGCAAAATAATTGAGTAACTATTCCTTTTTTTTGATTTTTTTGTGAAATTGCACCTAGAATAAAAAGTGGACACTACTTAGATTTAGACAGATAATATACTTATCAAAATAAAGTGGTATCTACTCATGAATAAGCCGAAAATACGCAAAGAACTTTTGAAATAAAAGGGGATTCGTACATGATATATTTGAACAGCTTCAAGCTTTCTTCCGTAATCGAGCGTAATCCAAATGTTTACCCCTATCGTGTGTTTAACAATAACGCTAGTGAAGTATTTATATTCGATAAAATAACTGTGATTTATGGAAACAATGGATCAGGTAAGTCAACCCTACTTAATTTGATAGCTAACAAATTAAATATGAAGGGAAGTGAGCATTTATCCGATCATAAGTATTACGACAACTTTATGGAGGAATGCTCATTTACGTTAACTGATAATGGAAATGCTCATAATCAGCAGCCAATACCTGCCGATAGTCTTTATATGAAAAGTGAAGATATATTATATGAGATCAAAAAAATTCAACAAGAAGCTGTTTTAAGAGAGGGTTATTTGTATGAGCATTCTAAACTAGGATATACGAAGGAGCAGATAGAGCAATTAAAGCAATCAGCACAAATGAACAAAAAAATTGAAATTATGAAATTTGCTAATGAAAAATATTCTAATGGAGAAACCTCTATGCAAATGTTCGATCAATTTTTAGTGCCCGATGCACTATATTTGCTAGATGAACCTGAAACATCACTTTCTCCTACTAATCAAATTAAGCTTTGTGAAGAAATCAATCAGCTAGCTAGATATTTTAACTGTCAGTTTATTATTGCTAGTCATTCCCCCTTTATGTTGGGGACTCTTGATGCGAAAATCTATAATATGGATGCACCAAGCTTGAAAACATCACAATGGCATGAGCTTGAAAATGTACGTTTCTTTTATGAGTTTTTTCAAAAGCACAATCAAATGTTTAAGTAACATTATAAGTGCTGTACTTATGACAACAAAAACCTCCTTAAGCAGCTGATGGATAAGTATCAGACACTTAAGGAGGTTTTTGGCTATAGTAGTTACAACCATTCTTTTTTGCGGAAAATAAAGTACATCCCAATTCCGAGCGTAATCATAATACCTAATACGACATAAGCACCGTATTTAAAGTGAATACCTGGAATGGAATCGAAGTTCATTCCATATATACCAGTAATAAAAGTTAGCGGCATGAAAATCGTTGTAATTGCAGTAAATACTCTCATAATTTCATTGGCACGGCTGGATAGTGAAGATTGATAGGCCTCTCGTAAGTTACCCATCAGATCACGATACGTATCGAATGACTCAGCAATTTTCAACGCATTTTCATATACGTCACTGAAATATTTTTGTAGCTGGTCATCAATTAATTTGAGCTCTTTTTTGATTAAAGTAGCGATTAGCTCGCGTTGTGGACCAAGAACTTTTTTTAACCACAGAATTTCACTGCGTAAGCCGATAATCTCATTTAAATGAGATTTTTTGGTATGCATCAATATATCTTCTTCAAGTATTTCGATACGAAGCTCAATACGATCACCAACAAGTGCATAATTATCAATAACTAAATCGACCAAGTGATAAAGAAATTGGTCGGGTCTTGTTACTTCTTGCTCCCAAAGGATGGGCTTTAACGTACGTAGCTCATTAATTTTCTGTTTCGTTACTGTAATAATAAAATGTTTACCAAGGAAAATATTAAGGGCACGCAGGAAAAATTCCTCATCATCGAAACGAAGGCTATTGATCACGATAAAATAATGACTTTCATGAATTTCAATTTTTGGACGTTGCTCTTCTTCATTCAAACAGTCTTCTACTGCAAGATCATGCATGCCGAACAATGGCTGTAATACGACAAGATCGTCGACATCTGCATCAATCCAGTAGAATCCTTCATTAGGAGGTATTAACGTATCCTCAATATTTTCTATTAACTCAAAATTCCCGCTTTTCACATGTCTAATTTTCATAATAGTTCTCCTTCCTGTCTGGAGGAGCTACACAAATTACGATGTTGCTTACAATGTCATCATCTATGTTTAGTAGCAAAACAGCTGTGGTATAGATAAGAGCAACAATCGTTAGCAAGCTTTAATGGTAGCATCCCAATATGGATTTTCCAGGGACTCGGTCGATCATCGTCCATCTAAGCCACACACTCCTTTGCCTCATTATTAATAAAATTGCTTTATTCTCGAAAAGTCCATGAATCCTTGTCTAGTATACTCTGATGTGTCCGAATCATACAATATAAATTTGCTATAAAATATAAAAAATGATTGAATATCAGGTTATTGACGTAACTCTCATAATGCTATAAAGTATTGGTAATAGTAAAAATTGAATATGCTAATTTCTTATCAAGAGCAGGCGGAGGGAAAAGCCCTATGAAGCCCGGCAACCGACAGTTATGCACGGTGCTAATTCTTGCGGAAGCTTTAGTTTCTGGGAGATGAGAGAGAGGTTCCGATATATAGGCCTTTTCTCATTTCAGAATGGTCTTTTTTTTGCGTCCATTCAGCCCCAATGGTGTGCTTTTCAGCCATGAGAGGTACATCAAGTAGTTAAGAAGAGTTATTTTAGGCTAACGATGTAATTTTTATTGCAAGAAGTATATCAAGCAGATATGAAAAGTTAGGACAATGCTTACGGTGTACTTTTCATGGCAAGAAGTATATCAAGCAGATATGAAAAGTTGGAGGAGTGAGTGTTATGCCAATCAAGATTCCCGATTCTCTACCGGCTAAGGAAGTTTTAACAAGTGAGAATATTTTCACGATGGATGAAAGTATTGCTTACAAACAAGATATTCGACCATTGCGAATTGTGATCCTTAATTTGATGCCGACCAAAGAAACAACCGAAACTCAATTGTTACGTTTGATTGGTAATACGCCACTACAGGTTGAAGCTGTGTTGCTACATCCCAAAACTCATACATCTAAAAATACATCATCGGATCATCTAACAAGCTTTTACAAAACATTTGATGAGATTGAGCATCAATATTTTGATGGGATGATTATTACTGGTGCACCTGTAGAAAATCTGCCTTTTGAAGAAGTGAACTATTGGGAAGAGTTAACGCAAATTATGGACTGGAGTAAAATACATGTTACTTCTACTTTCCATATTTGTTGGGCAGCACAAGCTGGACTTTATTATCACTACGGAGTGCCCAAATATCAGCTTGATGAGAAAATGTTCGGAGTGTATCCTCATACATTAAGTGCGCGCAATGTTCCGTTGCTTCGTGGATTTGATGAAATGTTTTTCGTACCTCAATCACGTCATACGGAAGTTCGTCGTGAAGATATTGAAAAGATTGAAGATCTTGAAGTTTGGTCAGAATCCGAAGATTCCGAATTATATATTGTAGCTTCCAAGGGAGGCAAGCAGATTTTCGTAACAGGTCATTCTGAATATGATCCTGCTTCATTAAAATTCGAATATGATCGCGATAAAGAAAAAGGTCTTGAGATAGAGGTTCCAAAAAACTATTTCCCGGGAGATAACCCAGATCGTACACCGATCTCTACGTGGAGAGCGCATGCTAATTTATTATACTCAAATTGGTTGAATTATTATGTTTACCAACTTACGCCTTATGAATTAGGCGCAGGGATATAGAGAATAGGAGCGAGTATTTCATGAAAATCGAAAGTCGTTTGGCACAAATTGGTTCGCAAAAAGATACAGTAACGGGAGCTGTAAGCTTTCCGATATATCAGGCAACGGCATTTCGTCATCCAGCGCTAGGTGAAAGCACTGGCTTTGACTATGCAAGAACGAAAAGCCCTACACGTTCCGTATTAGAGGAAGCAGTAGCACAATTGGAATCGGGAGATGCAGCTTTTGCTTGTAGCTCAGGGATGGCAGCTCTGCAAACAATTTTTGCATATTTCAGTTCAGGTGATCATCTTATCGTATCTCTGGATCTATATGGGGGCACATACCGCCTATTGGAGCGTGTTATGTCTCGCTTTGGTGTAACTGCAACCTATGTAGATACAAATAGCTTAGATGATTTGCAATCCAGCCTACTGCCTAATACGAAAGCGGTATTAATAGAAACGCCAACTAATCCATTAATGATGGTGACTGATATTGAGAAGGTAACGACTTGGGCGAAGGCGAACGGTCTACTTACGATTGTGGATAATACATTACTTACGCCATACTTTAAACGACCGATCGAGCTTGGTGCAGATATCGTTATTCATAGTGCATCGAAGTATTTGGGTGGTCATAATGATGTGCTTGCAGGTCTTATTATTACGAAGGGCGAAGCATTGTCAGCAGAGATGGCTTTTCTGCATAATTCCATAGGTGCCGTACTTGGACCGCAAGATTCATTTTTACTTGCTAGAGGAATGAAAACTTTAGCGTTGCGGATGGAATGCCATCAAGCGAATGCGACAGCCATCGCGAATCATTTGGTCACTCATCCTGCTATATCAGAGGTGTTCTATCCGGCTCTCGTAACACATCCTGGGCATGATATTCAGAATAAGCAAGCGTCTGGTAATACTGGGATATTCTCATTCAAAGTGAAGGATGCACGTTATATAGCTCCAATACTACGACATGTGAAGTTGATTGCATTTGCAGAAAGTTTGGGCGGGGTTGAGTCGCTAATGACGTACCCAGCAGTGCAAACTCATGCGGATATTCCACTGGAAATCCGTCAAGCGATTGGCGTCGATGATCGCTTGCTGCGATTCTCGGTTGGAATTGAGCATGTGGATGACTTAATCGCTGACCTAGATCAAGCACTAGCAGCAGCTGTAGAGGAAGTTCAAAACATCCACTTGTGATCACGAAGTAACGCGTTGTAGCATAGTCGGCGGCGAATATGCCCTCCATCGAAAGCCTGCGTGTGCTCACGTACCAATACCGTACGCTGTGCTACTCGTTTTCGCTGGAGGGCATCTTCTTGGTGCTGACAAGCGAATGTTTTGAACCTTTATTTTAAGAAGAAGTTCAATAAGCGAACTTGGAAAGTACGGTTCGCGTGTACGTAATTATGTACACTTGCGCTTCCGCCTTTCTCAAGTAGCGCGTCATCTTCTCGGTTCTGAAAGCCCGCTTATTGAACCCCAATTGGAAGCTTCGGGCATTTTGCCGCTCGTGTACTTGAACCGTACACTTGCTGGGTTTGGTTACATTGTTTTGATAACGTACTAGTGCTACTAGTTTTCAATGTGGGTCATCTTCTCGGCTTGCGAAAGTCCGCTTTTTGAACCTTATTGGAAGCTTCGGACAATTGACCGCTCGTGTACTCGTACCGTACACATTGCTGGGTTTTGTTACAGTGTTTGTACCAATATTATGAAATGAATGGGCTGTATTGCTTGTAAACTGTGAAGTTTACTGGCTGTACAGCTTTTTTTGTTTTTATTCGTACAAGTTTTATATAATTTATTGTATGTATGCCAAACTCTTCCCTGTATATACAGTGTCCACTGACCATATACTTTAGGGGAGAAAGGAGTGTTCATATTGAGTATACTAACGATTTACTTCCCCAGTCATCGAGAGGAGCATTTGCAGCCGCTAATTGATCAAATTAATGAGCAACTGTTGACCTATATACATAATACTGACCAACGGAAGAAGCGTGATCGACAGCAAGTTATAGCATTACCAATCCAATTGGAGGTGGATATGGTAAGTAAGAAGCTGACATTTGTTGCCCAAATGCCGCAGTTTCAGCTTTTGCTGCATGGCCCGATGCTTTATCAATTAGTATCCAAATTATTAGGTCGCTTTATTGTTGAGCACTTAGAGGAACATCTGATCCAATTATTACTTCGACAACGCTGTGAGAAAAACAATATTAAGCCTGCTACGGTTGAACAATATGCCTATAATATTTTGAATAATGATCCTTGGGAGCCACTGGGGAAGAAATTTTCCGATGAAGACCGACAACGTAGAGCTAATAAAATTGCT
>DXHF01000268.1 GCA_019113605.1 Candidatus Paenibacillus intestinavium | reverse complement strand
ATCCACTTTATATAGTGTTTAGCATTTTGTCATCCTTTATACACAAGCCTTGATTTAATAATTATTCCATTATTATGGCGCTAGTGGATACAATACAGCAAAAAAGCAGTCCGACCACTTGTGAAGTGACCCCGTAAAGTTAGACATCACTAACAATAAGAGGTGCATTTTAAGTGAATCAGACTGCTTTTATCAATCATTACTAGCTATGCATTAGTTATAAATAGCATGTTATTACTGGTATCCACACTTATCTATTGAACCGTTAATTTCTGTAATGCTGTAACAAATGCATCCATTTCTTCATCCGTTCCAATACTTACACGTAAGAAATTATCAATTCGTGGTGAATCAAAGTAACGTACAAGCACACCTTCAGCTCGTAATTGCTCAAAGAGTTGCTTTGCCGGTATACTGCGGTGAGAAATAAATACAAAATTAGCCGCTGACGGAGTAACTAAGAAATGCAACTCCTCTAATTGCTTAACGACGCGTTCACGTGTAGCAATAACCTTAGCATTCATTTCTACAAAATAAGTCTCGTCTTCAATAGAAGCTACTGCCCCTGCAAGTGCAACGCGGTCTAAAGTATAAGAATTAAATGAGTTCTTCGTACGGTTCAAGCCTTCGATCAGCTCTGCTGAGCCAAAGGCAAAACCAACACGTAATCCAGCTAATGATCTAGACTTCGACAAGGTCTGAATAACTAATAAATTAGGATAGCTATCCACTAAGACAACCGCAGATTGGCCCCCGAAGTCGATATAAGCTTCATCAACGATAACAACTTGTTCGGGATTCTGTTCAAGCAATTGCTTAATATTCTCCAATGATATTAATATTGCCGTCGGAGCATTCGGGTTCGGAATAATAATGCCACCATGCTCCCCTACATATTCCTCCACCTTGATGTTGAATTGCTCATCCAATGGTATAAGCTTCGGCGTTATACCGTAGAACTTCGCATATACTTTATAAAAGCTATACGAAATATCAGGGAATAGGACCGGCTTACTCGGATCGAAGAACGATGCGAATGCAAAGGCTAAAATTTCATCAGAACCATTACCTACAAATATTTGATTAGGCTGTAATCCATGACGCGTTGCTAATGCTACCACTAGTGATTCGCAATTAGGATCAGGATACAAACGCAAATCCTCGTTAATTGCATCTGCCATCGCTGCCATTGCATTGGGAGATGGTGGATAAGGATTTTCATTCGTATTCAACTTAATATATTTCTTATCCTTCGGCTGCTCACCTGGTATATAAGGTTCCAAGGCAGCAGTTAGCGGACTCCAATATTTACTCACCGTTGTCGACTCTCCTTACGCTTTTTTCGCATCGAATGAACTTTTCAGCGATACAATTCGATTGAATACTAGCACATCTTCACTACTCTTTTCTTTATCTACACAGAAATAGCCATGACGGAAAAATTGGAACTGCTCTCCCGCTTGTACATCCTTCATATTTGGTTCAATATAGCCATTCACAACTTGCATAGAATTCGGATTGATCCGATCTAATAATGGCATATCCTTATTATCCGTCTCATCTACTAGAAGCGGCTCTAACAGTCTCAACTGTGCTGGAATAGCAAGAGATGCCTCAACCCAGTGAATCGTACCTTTTACTTTACGAGCGTTGAAACCACTGCCTGATTTCGTTGCCACATCATACGTACAATGAAGTTCTACAACTTCACCATCCTCGTTCTTGATCACATCATTACACACTATAAAGTAAGCATGCTTCAAACGAACCTCATTACCAGGGAATAGACGGAAATATTTATTGGGCGGGTTTTCCATGAAATCTTCACGCTCAATATAAATTTCACGAGAGAACGGAATTTGACGCATACCCATCTCTGGATTTTCTGCGTTTACTTCCGCATCTAACCATTCGATTTGACCTTCTGGATAGTTCGTAATGACAACTTTGATCGGATCAAGTACAGCCATCGTTCTTGGTGCCTTCATCTTCAAATCTTCACGAATAAAGAACTCAAGATTACGCTCATCAATCACGCTATTCGCTTTCGCAACACCAATCTCACGACAGAAGTTACGAATAGATTCCGCTGTGTACCCTCTACGACGCATACCACTAATCGTCGGCATACGAGGATCATCCCATCCGTGTACGACGCCTTCGTCTACTAGCGTTTTCAAATAACGTTTACTCATAATTGTATTTGTAATATTAAGACGAGCAAACTCATATTGATGCGTTTGTGTTTCCATCTCGCATTGTTCAATAACCCAGTCGTACATCGGACGATGATCTTCAAACTCTAATGTACAAATGGAATGAGTAATCCCTTCAATTGCATCACCTAGTGGATGCGCGTAGTCATACATCGGATAAATGCACCACGCATCTCCAGTGCGATGATGATGTACATGGGCAATACGATATAGTATTGGATCACGTAATGTAATATTAGGAGCAGCCATATCAATTTTGGCACGAAGTACTCGCGCACCATCCGCAAATTCACCTGCACGCATACGAGCAAACAGATCAAGATTCTCTTCCACGCTACGATTGCGATAAGGACTATCTTTACCAGGCTCAGTTAACGTACCACGAAGCTCTCGAGTTTCTTCTGCCGTCAGGTCACATACATATGCTTTACCCTTCTTAATAAGCAATACAGCACGATTATACATTTCTTCGAAATAATCAGAGGCATAGAATAACGCATCCCATTCAAACCCTAACCATCTTACGTCTTCCATAATAGAATCTACATATTCCGTATCTTCCTTAACAGGATTAGTATCATCAAAACGTAAATTTGTTTTCCCTTTAAATTCATCTGCGAGCTCAAAGTTCAAACAAATAGATTTGGCATGCCCAATATGAAGATATCCATTAGGTTCTGGGGGAAATCTCGTATGAATTTCCTGAACGCGGCCTTCTTGCAAATCCTCTATTACTATATTTTTAATAAAATTAGACGGGACCGATTTATTTTCATTGCTATTTTCCATATAGACCAACCTTTCACACAACGAATATTATCCTCTTATCATACACAAATTCTTATGAAAATACACCCATTTATGCGGGCAAATAAGGATGTTCTTACCGGATCAAGCTAATCTGCCTAGTAAATTTTCTAGTCATATTTCTGAGAGTTAAATGAGAAACCATTAGAATCTTCTCACATTTTACACAGAATTGAATTTTCAGTTTATGATAAAGCTTGTAACAAGTAAGCCTATATTGCCAAATTCTTAAGTTTAATGGCTTAAGAAACGGGGGATCCACTTGGGGTGAATTGAGCTAGATTATGAATATTCATAATTGCTAGCATCATAGGGAACCTTCAACCGAACCCGTCAGCTAACCTCGTCGGCACATTTGGAAGGAGTCTTAAATTGTGAAAAAGTTTAGTTTAATGCTTACAGCACTTATCGTTCTTTTGACTTTCTCTGTGGGAAGCGCTTCCGCAAATTCATCCATGCTTACTAGCATCGACGATGTAAAAGGAACAAAATACAAATACGGTGGTAATACAACTAGCGGATTTGATTGTTCTGGTTTTGTAAGATACATTTTCGATAAAATGGGTTATGAATTGCCAAGACGTTCTGCCGACCAAGCTTTAGAGGGTTCGAAAGTTGCTAAGGCAGATTTAGTTGCTGGAGATCTAGTGTTTTTCGATACTAGCGGCTCTAACAATGGTGGCATTACTCACGTTGGTATTTATGTAGGTGATGGTAAATTCGCTCATGCCTCTTCTAGTAAGGGCGTAGTTATCGATTCATTGGATTCTTCTTACTACAAGCCACGTTATGTAACTGCTCGTCACATCTTATCTGATGCAGACTACGATACATATGTAAAAGCAAGTAAATAATAGTTTTCGAAAAAAGCATTTCGAGAATACTTCATTGATGTGAAGTGCTCCTGAAATGCTTTTTTTTCTATATATTAGCTGCACTATGCTAGCCTGTACAAATTTATACTATTGCTTACTTTAACCTATTTCTATAGCAGAAGGCGGTACGAAGATTTTTCTTCCTACCGCCTCATTGTAAAACTAAGAGCTTTTCACTTTCTGCAAATCATGATTACGACCGACTAACATCATAGCGACCATACATATAAGCATTATAGCGACAATACAAGCGATAAGTGCCAATGTTGCTGACACCATATATTTATCCATCACCCATCCTGTTAATCTCGGGAATAGCGCACCGCCGATTCCGCCACAAGCTACTAATAGACTTGTCGTCCGTTCTGTCATACCAGAAATACAAGAGTTTACATATACCAAGCCAATTCCAAACACACCTGAGAAGCTTAGTCCACTTAGCGCAATCATAATAAGAATAGCTGTCGTTCCTTCAAACAAAGCTATGCCGATAAACGCAATAACAGCCCCAACCATCGAAATAGCCAAATAACGAATATATCCGTAACGATCTGCCAAAATACCACAGAACATTCGACCAATAACCATAAAGCCCCAGAATAAGCTCAGCATTCCGGCTGCACTAGATTCAGATAATGTAGTACGTTCAATTAATATCGAAGGTAAGTAATTAGAGAAACTCATTTCTGTCCCTACATATAAAAAGAAAAATGCCATCGAGATAATAAGAAACGGAAGCGCCCTCGATGTATACTTCAATCGAACACCCGCTTCTTGACGCTGCGCTTTCGTTGGCCGTGATAGCTGATCATCGATATCTTTACCGAAGGATAAGCATAGCCATAATAATAATGTAATACCGCTAATTGCCGTTAACATCGGGAATGACCATTCCCAGATATGATTACGAATTAAGAAGGCTGCAGCTAACGGAATAATTAATGCTCCGATCCCGAAAAAAGTTTCGAGCTTGCTCATTGCAGATGCCTTCGCATCCTTATACATTTCAATAATAAGTGCACCTACAATAGATTCAATCATACCGAATCCAAAGCCAGCTGCTGGAGCAACGATTAGCATCCACTCCCACGGTAG
>DXHF01000267.1 GCA_019113605.1 Candidatus Paenibacillus intestinavium | reverse complement strand
GTAATTGAAATGATTCTATAACACCAATATCCCACCATAATTGAGAGCGTTGACCGAATACAACACCGATTCCATGTACAAATTTTTCACGTTCACGATGTGGAACATAACCATTGACAACTAACTCTCCTGATGTTGGTACAAGAATACCCGTTAACATTTTGATCGTCGTCGATTTGCCGGCTCCGTTCTCACCAATATATCCACAGATTTCACCTTGAGGTATTTGAAATGTAATATCTTTTACCGCGGTTACCTCTTGATATTGGCGTTTGAATAAATCTTTCATCGCACCGGATAGTCCAACACGATTTTTTTGCACTTTAAATTGTTTGCGTAAATCTTTAACATCTATCGCTAACATAAGACACTGATGACTCCTTTCTTATCGTCATTTCCTGGGAAATAGGGGCGATTTTACGAAAAACTTGCAACTACTTGTCTACAAGCTTTATAATTTGATGATATGTAATCATACAAAACTTCTAGCAGCTCGTAAATGTATTATTGCGTGAATATTATTTATTAACTTGTTAATAAACTTATATAACTAGCATACCATGAAGTTTTAACTGATGCATGACAACTACTTTAAGCTCTAATTGAAAGGAGACCAAACACGCGATGCGTACACGGTCAAAACCAAAAACTAAAACTAAAAAGTCAAAATGGTTAATCTCATCAATCATCATTATTCTTGTACTTATTATTGGAGCATCTGTCTATTGGGGTGCAGGAGTATTAGGTTCAGCTGGTAGTTTCAAGAAGGATCCTGGAGAATCTATTATTAACAAAGAAAATCCTGAAATCGTTGTCGAAATTCCTTCATGGGAAGGCAAGGAACGCGTCAATATTTTATTACTCGGTGGAGATGCACGTGAAGCTGAAGACAATGAACTTGCTCGTTCAGATTCCATGTTAGTTGCTTCTATAGATCCCGTAACGAAACAAGCTAATCTATTCAGTATTCTTCGTGACACTTGGACAGATATTGAAGGTTACGGCGAAGGTCGTATTAATACAGCGATCACGCTCGGTGGCGCTCCACTAGCTATGAAAACTATTGGCGATTTACTAGGACTTGAAATTCAATATTTTGTATATACAGATTTTGAAGGATTCAAAGCTTTAGTGGATTCTATTGGCGGTGTAAACTTTACAGTCGAAAAAAACATGAAATATACGGATAATGCAGATAAAAACAGGTATGATATTGATCTTAAAGCAGGTTATCAATTGCTAGATGGTGACAAAGCGTTACAATATGTTCGATTCCGTCATGACGCGATGAGTGACTACACTCGTACAGAACGTCAACGTAATTTTATTATGACTGTTGCCAAAGAAATGCAGTCCACTTGGAACATTATTAATATGAAAAAAATATTAGATAGTATATCCCCTTATATCGACACTAATATGGATGTTTCTGACATGTTGAAATTAGGCCAAACGGGTATTGGTCTTAATATGGGCGATACTGCACAAATCCCTCCTTTCGATTATTTACGCGAAGTAAATAGAGGGGGCGCGGAAGTATTAAGTTACACGAGTAAGGACGATATTCACAACTATGTACAAGAAGTCGTTACACCTAAACCAGACGCTACCGATGAGCCTAGCGATGGTACAGAGGCAACAACTCCACCAACCAGCTTACAATAACTCCATTGTTCAATAAGATGAATAATGATAGGGTTCAGTATGCAGTTCATATAGTACGTACAATACATGGGAACGCAACTTGCGCTCCCATGTATTGTTATGTTGAGCACATTAAAGCAACTTTTTCCGCTTTTTCGCACATATATTGCTCGAACAGTTACGTTAAAGTAACTTTTTTCGGTGTTTCACACATTCGAAGGGCGAGCAAGCATAATAACTTAACGATAAATTTAAGGAGTGATCATGATGTCACGACAAAGAAAAACTTCAGAAGCCCTTTATGAACAAGCGTTACAACATATCGTTGGTGGGGTGAATTCCCCTTCTCGTTCCTATAAAGCAGTTGGTGGCGGTGCACCTGTATTTATGAAAAAAGCTGAAGGAGCTTATTTCTGGGATGTAGATAACAACAAATACTTAGATTATTTAGCTGCCTACGGTCCAATTATTACTGGACACGCTCATCCACATATTACGAATGCCATTGTTACAGCCGCTCAAAATGGCACACTGTACGGTACACCTACAGAGTTAGAAATTACATTAGCAAAAATGCTCAAAGAAGCTATTCCATCGATGGATAAAGTTCGTTTCGTAAACTCAGGTACTGAAGCTGTCATGTCAACAATTCGTGTTGCTCGTGCCTATACAAACCGCAATAAAATTATTAAATTCGCTGGCTGCTACCACGGACATTCCGATCTCGTATTAGTTGCAGCAGGCTCAGGTCATGCCACTTTAGGCATTCCAGATAGTGCTGGCATTCCAACAAGTATCGCGCAAGAGGTTATTACCGTTCCTTATAATGATGTTGCAGCACTACAAGCAGCATTGCAGCGTTGGGGCTCAGAAACTGCCGCAGTTATGAT
>DXHF01000266.1 GCA_019113605.1 Candidatus Paenibacillus intestinavium | reverse complement strand
CATCACATGGTGGATAGCCTAATTGTTTCAGCATATCTACTACTCGATGTGCGAAATTGATATAATATTCCTTCACTTCCTCACTATGCAACGTATCCTCATAAATAAGGGCACTATCTTGATCACTCGCTAATGTTTGCTCACTTCTACCACCACTACCGAGTAGTACATATGAATATGAGGTAGGAGGGGGCCCTAAGCCCTCTACTACCATTGTTAATTCCGCTAATGCCACTGTTTTTCTAATCAAAGTATCATGTACATCGTTGATTTGAACGCTCCATCTTTCAATGTCATAAGCTCCATGCGTTTGTTCAATATGCCGTGTTGATTGTTGAAATCGATCTCTCAAGCCGCGTAGCTGGGGTATATTTTTCGCACTTGAAATTTCTTCTTTCAGCTTAGCCAATTTAGCAGGCTCCAACATTATCGACTCCTTATCCAATCATAATTATCCTGTATTGTATTATGTTTTTTCGATTTTCGATAATTGCTCAGGATATCCATAAGCACCATGTTCAGATAAATCAAGCCCAACTATCTCTTGTTCCTCAGTAACTCGGAAGCCCATTACTTTTTTCATAATGCCAAGCACGATAAATGAAGATACCGCTACAAATACTCCAGCAAATACAACAGACTCGATTTGCACCCATAGTTGTTTGAAACTACCTGTATCAATCAAGCCACCTTGACCAATACCTACTTTTTCAGCAAGCGCCTGAGTAGCAAAAATACCGTTTGCCAGCGTACCCCACACACCAGCCATACCGTGAACAGAAAGTGCGTAGATCGGATCATCAATTTTAAGCTTTTCAAACATTTTAACGCTATAGAACACAAGTACACCGGCGATCAGACCAATAACGCAAGCTGCCCAAGGGTCTACGAACGCACACGATGCTGTAATAGCTACCAAGCCGCCTAGTACACCGTTAAGCATCGAAGTAATGTCCGCCTTGCCACTAACTGCCCATGAGATGAACAGCGCAGCAACACCGCCAGCACCAGCAGCAATCATCGTAGTAAACCCTACGTATGCGAAAAACCCATCGCCAATTGCTACAGTAGATCCTGCATTGAAACCGAACCAGCCTACCCATAGTAGAAGCACTGATAAAGCTGTAAACACTTGATTATGCCCTAGTATTTCATTAGGGGATCCGTCCTTGTTGAATTTACCGATACGTGGTTTAAGTAAAATCGTTGCAACTAAAGCCGCTACTGCACCTGATAAATGAACAACCGTCGAGCCCGCAAAATCTTGTGCACCATGACCCGCTAACCAACCGCCACCCCAAATCCAGTGCGCAACAATTGGATATATAAAGGATACATAAAATAATGTGAAAATTACATAGGAGCCTAATTTAGCTCGTTCAGCAAAACCGCCCCATGCAATGGAAAGTGAAATTGCAGCGAACGCTAATTGAAATAAGAAGAATACTGCCGCTGGATAACTTTCACCCTCTAATACAGCTGTTGCTGGCGAGAAGAAGAATTCACCCCAACCGATAAACTCATTTATACTACTTGTTCCAAAAGCTATTCCATAACCGACAGCCCAATAAACAATTGCTGCTAAAGCTACTGTGAAAATTGTTTTCCCTGCAACATGCCCAGCATTTTTCATCCGAGTGGAACCCGCTTCAAGTAAAATAAATCCACCTTGCATTAACAGCACTAGAATAAAGGCTAGCATGATCCAAAGTGAATCTAATCCCATAGCAAGGTTACTGATGTCTGCTTCAGAAGCATATGCTGCAAGTGGAAAAACCATCGATATTAATCCTAAAGCTAGTAATGTTTTTTTAATCATAACAACCACTCCTTTAATTTGATGTAAAGTTATCTAACATGTTTCGTAAGAATTAATGTTATTGTATGCTTATTAGAGTGATCAGAGAATATATTATATGCATTGAAATTTGCACTTTAAAGCCATTAGGAGCATAATTGGAAGATTTTCTTTCATGACTTTAATGTAATAGGTGGTTAAATTTAAGATGATTATGAAGAACGTTTGACGAGAACCACCTTTACTATTAAAATTGGTAGAGAGGCTACGAATAAGGACGGTGATTTTTTTGAAAGAAGCAATATTATATCGAATTGGTGAGCTTTCGAAACTTGCAAATATAAGCTCTCGCACGATTGATTACTATACATCTATCGGACTCATTCTGCCTACTATGCGTACAGATAATAAATATCGATTGTATAATGTTGAAACCTTGCAGCGATTAGAACGTATTGAATCATTGAAAAAAGATAAACATACGTTAGATGAGATAAAAGAGATTTTGGCACAATGGGAAAGCATTACTTCCCAAAAAGACTTAAGTCTAAAGCTATCAGAACTGGAACAACAACTCTCCGTGCTTCAACGTGAGGTTAAGCAATTAGAGCCCGTTCTAGACCAACTTAAGCCAATACAAGCAAAACATCTTTATACTCGATTGCTGCCACAAACGGCAGCTTGTATAGAAGCGTTAATGCTATTAATGAACAAAAGCTCACTTATGTAACGTATAGATCTTGAACCTGGAGGAATTAAAAATGAATGGATTTATGATAGTTCTCATTATTCTAGCATTCGCCTTAACGATGTGGGCCCAATTCAAAGTAAAGGGTACATTCAAAAAATGGTCAACAGTTCCAACTTCTAGCGGTTTGACAGGGTATCAGGCAGCACGTCGTATGCTAGATAATAACGGATTACACGATGTCCCGATTGAACCTGTTGCTGGAGCGTTAACAGACCATTATGATCCAATCAATCGTGTTGTAAGACTATCTGAGCCTGTCTATTACGAAACATCAATTAGTGCCATTGCAGTTGCTTGTCACGAAATTGGGCATGCAATTCAACATAAAGAATCTTATCCATTTTTAGTTGCACGTCACAGAATTTTCCCAATCGTTAATTTCGCATCTGGTGTAGCTCCATTTTTATTGATCGCTGGATTTTTGTTCAATATGTTTGGTCTTGCACAGCTCGGTGTTATTTTCTTCGCTTGTACTGTATTGTTCCAGCTCATTACATTGCCTGTTGAGTTCAACGCTAGTAATAGAGCGCGCGATATTATGATATCTGAAGGATTCATTCAAAGTGATGAAGAAAGAGGAGTCGCTAAAGTTTTGAACTCCGCTGCACTTACATATGTTGCAGCAGCATTGCTCTCACTGCTAGAGCTTATCCGTTACATTTTGCTCGTTACGCAAAACCGCGAATAATATCGCACCATTATAAAAACGAAAATCAAAGAGGAGCTATTGCATTGGGCAATAGCTCCTCTTTGATTTTCGTTACGTGTTATCGATTATTATTAGAGCTTTCGTGCGAAGTAGGTCATAAGAAAATTATAAAATACTTTTGCTACAAGTGGCAGCTTTTCATTAGTTCGATGTATAATCCCAACATTTCGAGTAACGATTGGATCTATTACTTTAACGATTGCAATCGGAATCGGGGCAACAAATTCAACCGCCATTTTAGGCAATAAACTTACTCCCATTCCAGCAGAAACAAGTCCACGAATAGTATCTGTTTCTTCACCTTCAAACGCGATATTAGGTGTAAATCCAGCAGTTTCACATGCATTCATAACTATAGGACGTAAAGAATACCCTTCACCAAACACAATAAACTGATCATCCTTTAGCTCACCTAGACGGATTTCTTCCCGGTCAGCCAAACGATGATTACTTGGCAAAATCGCAAAGAGTTCTTCTGTAATCAATACTTTGCCCGTTACCTGATCTTGTTCATTAGGTACTGGAGAAATAAATGCCAGATCAATATCACCTTTAACTAGATCACGAATTAATGTAGGATACATTCCTTGTCGGAATCTAAACTTCACATCAGGATGGTGTTGTCTAAAGGCAGCTACTACTTGTGGAACCAAAGAAATACCTAAGCTGTGAGGAAACGCTAGTCGAATCTCACCTTTTTCTGGATCAAGAAACTCATGAACCTCCTGCACGGCACGGTCTAGTTCACGTAAAATTTCATCTGCCCGCTTGAGAAACAATTGACCTACAGGTGTTAATTGTAGATTACGTCCTTTTTGCACAAAGAGCTTTACGCCAAGCTCTTCTTCTAGCTGATGAATTTGCCTACTCACCGCAGATTGCGCAACATGTAGCTCCTCAGCAGCCTGCGTTACATGTTCCTTTTGTGCCACCTTTACAAAGTAATAAAGCTGTCGCAATTCCATAAGTTACAATCTCTCCTACTCCACTTTTATCCTATTCTCTTTTTCACATGGATCCGATCAAACAATCGATATAACACAAAACCCGTTATTAAGCCTCCAACATGTCCCCAAAAGTCTACACTAGGATATACAAGTGAAAAGACGATACCAGTACCAACAATCCAATAGATCGTCTTAGTCGATGCAGGATCAAGCCATTTTTTGCGAAATACAACTAGAAACAGATATGCTCCTAAGACGCCATAGATAGCCCCTGATGCCCCAACAGACGTATGTACACCACCAATTCCTACATCACCAACAACATTATTAACACTTGCTGAAATAAAGTTGCCACCAATACCACATAGAAGATAGAAGATAAGGTAACGTCCACTTTTCATAATACGTTCAAGTGGTGGAGCCATTATAATTAACATGATCATATTTTGGATGAGGTGCATTCCATTTGCATGCATGAAAATAGAAGTAATATATCTCCACGGCTCGTCCAAGCCAAATGGATTGGCTGTCGGATGCGCATAAAAAACTCCATATCCAAACATGTTAGTTAGGTCACCCATAATGAATATGAATAGAAAGTACACTGTACAAAGGGCAACAATCGACGAAGTTACTGGAAAACTTTTCAAATACCCACGAAAACTTTCATACCTCAAAAATATCATAGAAACAAACACTCCTTTAATGTAATTGGACAAGGTGATGCATGAAAGCTTATAATATGAACGTAGTTAACCTTAATCCAAGGAGGAAATTCTAATATGTCTCAAGAACGTACTGGTGTTGCAGCATTTAAAGGTAGTCCCCTTACTTTAGTTGGTCCTCAATTAAACATCGGCGACCAAGCTCCAGATTTCAAGCTTAACAAGTCACTTGGTGAAATTGTTTCACTTGAAGATTTTGCTGGAAAAGTAAAACTTATTAGTGTTATTCCTTCTATCGATACTGGCGTTTGCGAAGCTCAGACTCGCCGCTTTAACGAAGAAGCAGCTAAGCTAGGCGACAATGTTGCTATTCTAACTGTAAGTGCAGATCTACCATTCGCACAAGCACGCTGGTGTGGTGCTGAAGGCATTAATGATGTCATCCTATTATCCGATTACAGAGATAACAATTTCGGCCTTGCTTACGGTGTATTCATTAAGGAATTTGCTATTGATATGCGCTCTATTTTTGTTGTTGATCAAAATAATGTTATTCAATATGTTGAATATTTAAGCGAAATGACGAACCACCCAGATTATGAAGCCGCTCTAGCTGCTGCTAAGCAACTTACTTAATTGGTCTTTGTCCAAAACAAAGCGAGTGAAGGTAATCACCTTCCTCGCTTTTTCATTAGTTGTTATGCAATTTATAAGCAGATAGCTTTTTGTCTAACACTCGGTATATATCCATAATTACTCGATAATTAGAACCTAAATCCCCTAATGAGCCACGAGATGCTGAATAAATATCAACTGCAGAACGCAATGGATCTACACCAATTACAGAAACAGTAATATCCATCGTTCTTCCAAACACTGTACGTTTCTCCAGTACAATTTCCCCTACAGATTGAACCTCATGCAATAGGCGGTAGCCTTGCATTTTTTTCAAAATAGAAACCACTTCATCCCAAGCCTTATCTTTGGAAAGCTTATACAGATGTGATTTCAGTGCTGGATCTTTAACTCTATCGCCTGTTCCTTCAAAGCTACGAACGATTCCGATCAAGGTACGCTTTAACAACTAAGATCTCCCCCTCTTATCTCTACTCTTTCATCCATGATAACATGTTTCTACCTATGAAAAAAGAGCTTTCACTGGTAGTCACCAGTTAATCGCTCTCGATCTACAATAAATACCCGCAATGCCGTTAAGCCCAAATGTTTCTGAACCCGCTCTCGCAGGTGGGTGCCCTCATTTATACATTTGAGATCCCATGTGCAGGGCATGTCAGCCGTATAAAAATTTGAACTCCCGTGAAACAGCCATTGGTTCAAAACAACGAAGAGCCTTTACGAACACCGCAGGATGTATTGTAATTATAGACCGAATTAACAAAAAAGTAAACGAAGAATAGCTTGTAATTATTTGGAATCCTTATAATCTGTTTTCACTAAATCTTCACGATCTAGCTCTGCAGTAATTTCAGGTTCCTCTTCTTCACTCTTCTTCATATCATCTAGTTGTTGTTGTAGCTTATTGTAAATCGTGTTGAAATTCCAATAAGCGATCGTCGCAATGATGCTACCTGTGAAAAAGATTAACAGCCATGTAAATTGAGTAAAGCTAATATATAATACAGTTCCGCATAATATCGCAGTTGATAATGAACGGAATGGTTTTCCAATCGTAATTAGAATCGCATTTTTAATTAATTGAAGAGTCTTCATATGATAATGAACCAACATAGAGAAGAAATTCAACAGTGAAATAACGACTAAAACAACAAGACCAATGAAAATACTAGAAACAATTTTCCCACCATCACTACTGAAGAAGAAGTAATAATCTATTACTAGCACGACAATTAAAATAGAATAAATAATTCCAGTCAACATACTTTGTTTAAAGTTTTCTTTGTATCCTCGGAAGAAAGTTTTAAACAATGGTACATCCCCATCACCTGTTACCCATTTACGAGCAACGGCAAACATCGCAGCTGTAGCTGGGAAAAATGTGAACGGTGCTAATATCGCCAAAAATATTGAAGTTTGCTGTACAAAACTAAGCAGCTGATCATCAGGTACGCCGCCATTTAACATGGATAGTAAGCTCATCGCCAAAAATATAAAGAATGGAGAACCACATAATATCCATAGTAAATTAATACAGGATAGTCTCATAATCCATTCAGATGCACGATATAAACCACCCATTATGCCTCTAGGTTCCATTGAATACGCCTCCAATTTCAATAGCGAAGAAAGTTTTGGTTGTTACGCCCAAAATCATAACTATGGGTATCCGTCTAATCCATTTTGAAATTACAACATAGTATATGGTATGTTCCCCAACAAGAAAACTTAAAGGAGGTTGCTAATATGGGCAACGCATCATACGGACACTGTGGTAACAATAATAATTCATTTGCATGGATTTTAGTATTATTCATTCTTCTTGTTATTATCTCTTGCACACTTAGCTGTTAAATTAATTAATTACTAAATAATATGTAGAAAAAGTCCGTGATGCCCGCTAGGCAGCACGGACTTTTCCGATTTTACTCATTACTAGTTGATGTGTTTGGACGAGGACGACGGTTTTCTGAAGGACGACGTTGATCTGAACGACCTTCACTGCTGCTAGGACGTTTACCGTATCCACCGCGTGCGCCATCTTTAGAACCTTCGCTACTATTACCTTTGTAGCCGCCACCTGGACGACGGTCTCTTGAACCGCTGTTACCACCACGGTAACCGCCACCTGATCCACCTGATCCACTACCAGAACGATTGAACGGACGACCACTTGAACGAACATCAGGTCTACGTTTTTTCGCACGAAGCGGTTCTTCAGGAGTTAATTCAACATTAATTTCTTTCTTATCCCCTGTAAGCAATTTGAATGCTGCTGCAAGTAATTGCACAGAATCGTATTGCTCAAGCAATTGGATAGAAAGACCTTTGTATTCTGCGAAATCATCATTATCGACTAACTCGATTACACGTTCAGCAGTAATACGTTGCTTACCTTCAATTGCCTCACTTAAGCTTGGCAAAGGTTTTTTAACCATTTTTTGACGAGTAACCTTCTCAATAAAGTGTAAATGATCCACTTCACGAGGTGTTACGAATGACCAAGCTTTACCTTCTTTACCCGCACGACCAGTACGACCGATACGATGTACATAGCTTTCAGGATCTTGCGGAAGGTCAAAGTTGATAACATGCGTTACGCCAGAAACGTCTAGTCCACGCGCTGCTACGTCCGTAGCAACTAGAACATCAATGCTTCCATCACGGAATTTACGCATTACTGCGTCACGTTGATTTTGTGATAAATCACCATGAAGGCCATCTGCACTATATCCACGTTTTTGCAATGCTTCACTAAGCTCATCTACACGACGTTTTGTACGACCGAATAGAATAGCAAGATCTGGAGACTCCATATCAAGCAAGCGGCTTAGCGCTTCAAATTTTTGGCGTTCATGAACTTCGATGTACGATTGTTCAATGGACGGTGCCGTTACTTGTTTTGGAATAACTGACA
>DXHF01000265.1 GCA_019113605.1 Candidatus Paenibacillus intestinavium | reverse complement strand
GCGGAATACGACGAATTCAGCTGGTTTCACTGGTGCAATACCAATTACACAAATTAAGCGACCATTATCGATATCATCTTGCGACATTGTGTTAGCACTAATATCAATGTAGAATGCTTCACTTGGTGATGAACCTTGTAATGCCCCGCCACGCCATACTCGAGTTAGGAATGCATCGATTGTACGGTGTACTCTTGCCCATAGACGTTCATCATTTGGCTCAAATACAACCCAGTTTGTACCTTGTTTAATCGACTCTTCCACAAAGATGAACAAACGACGGATATTAATATATTTCCATAAGCTATTAGAACTTGTCGTTCTAGCACCCCAGATACGAATACCTTGTCCAGAGAAACTACGAATAAGGTTAACCCCTTCTGGATTCAAAATATCTTGTTCTCCACGATTGTATTGCACATCTAATCCAGAAACACCGCGAATAACTTCATTAGCAGGTGCTTTCTCTACCCCACGAGTACTATCACTTCTAGCATATACACCAGCTACCGAGCCAGATGGATGAACCATAATATTACGTTTTTCTAATGGATCAAATACTTGTACCCATGGATTATATAAAGCTGCATAGCTTGAATCAAACAGCTCACGATGTTCAAGTACATCTTGTACCGATGTTTTCTCGCGCGGAATGTCGAGAATCGCAAAGCGACTACCTAAATTTTCACAATGCGCAACTAGTGCTAATTGTACAGCAGCATCCGTTACACCAGGTACTGAGATAATACTAATACGGTCATTATCTACAAAGGATTGAATACCTGTACGTTTACCAGGACCTTCATCCACACCAATATATGTAGCAGGCGAAACATTATCTTGTGTACCATCCACTCCGCCAGTAAGCTGCAGCGTTACTTTATTGCCACTTGCAAATAGTGCAGAAACACTACTAGCCTCTACTCCAACAATTTCTACTAGAGCTGATTTTACAAGTACTTTATCAACGTAATTCGCTGCATTCGCATTGAAAGATACATGCTCATACTTTTCAACTACATTTCCATAGCCTAGCTGAATCGTAAATTCAACTGTCGATAATAGTTTTGTAGGAATCGATCCTTCTACCGTTACTACATCACCACTAAGTGCGTTTGATAGACCGATTACTCCATCACGGACAGATTCGATAACCTCCTGCTGGGATCCAGCTTCACCAGTAAAGTTGACTTCATCCCCAACATTAAAGCCAGCACTATTTTTCACAGCATATAACTTTTCGCCAACTTCAGCTGTAATATAGCTTTTCGCTTTGCTAGAAGGAGTAATAAGAATATTAATGCCATTGCCCCATGTTCCTGCATTTTTAGCCGCTACATTAAGCTGTTCATTACTACCCTTTGCTGCTTTTGCATCCTCGGGTGCTACGCGAACAATGTACGCTTGCGAGCCTCCATTAGTGAAAAACTGATCAACTGCATAAGACAAATAACGATATTGACCAAACTGGTTATCCGACAGATAACTACCAAAATTACGTTTGAAATCATTTAAACTCGTTACTAATGTCGGTAGCCCCTTAACTGGCCCCATCTCCGCAATTCCTATAAAACCAGCAATACTCGTGCTTACACCAGATAATGGTTGACCCGCACTATCAAATTCTTCTACATAGACTCCAGGTGAAAAATATTCAGCCATTGTTTTTCCCGATCCTTTATCTTCCAAAAAATCTTCCGGAAAAAGATCGGTTCCTCCTTTCGGATATTAGATATAGTATAGCGATTATATGTTGAACATAGTTCGCTTTACGATTGAGATTCATGATGCTGTAATTTAAGATGTCGCTCTTTAACTCTCGATACAGATTTCGTACGAGTTGAATCGAGAAAGACTGGACCTAGTTGATAAGCTGCGCTTAGCTTGTAGGGTTGATTCGGAAATAAACTAATCATCGTTTCTAGCGGTACATCCGCTTTCACAATACGATAAGTTCCATCGGTATCTGTTAATGCCCCTTCCAAATCTTCTCCTTTAAGTACAGCGTGATCATGCAGTAGCTGTATCGTGCGACCGATAATTCGCTGTTCATCAATTGCTCTAGTAAGTACATCCGATGATGAATGTGCAGTAATTAAGTAGCTTAAATTCAAAGGTATTGGCGGGTAACGCATTCGATCGCCCTGATCAATAAGATCATTGCTACGAACTTCCGTATTCTCACGAACATCATACAAATATACCGTCAAATTCATATCGCCCTTATCCATTGGACTAGCAAGACCTACTCCATCTGGATGCGAGATCAACTCTGGTACAAGTGCTTCGCGCAGCACCTTTACAAGAGATAGACCAATATCTGTTATGACAGAGTAATCCGCCACTTACATCACCCCTTCCAATAATGTGCATATGTTCCTAATCGATCCTTCATTAACAATTTACCTGTTTTCTTATATTCTTGAATCGCTGCCTCGATGAAATGCTGCATACTCAGCTTTTTTCCATCTTGCGCAACGAGATATGCTGCTGTTAATACAATGTTTTTGATAGGTCCACCTGATAATTCAAATGTTTTGGCAAGAAACGGTATATCCAATGGCTCCATCGGCATATGCGAAGGAATAATAGAACGCCATAATTGCTCACGTTGCACTGCATCTGGAAAGGGAAACTTAATAATGTATTGAATTCTACGCATAAAGGCATCGTCTAGATTTTGAGAAAAGTTAGTAGCGAGAATAGTTAGCCCATCATACTCTTCCATCTTCTGTAGCAAATACGAGGTTTCCATATTGGCATACTTATCATGAGCATCCTTCACTTCTGAACGTTTACCGAATACAGCATCTGCTTCATCAAAAAATAGTATCGCACCACTTAACTTTGCACGATCAAATATTTCAGCTAAATTTTTCTCAGTCTCGCCGATGTATTTGCTGACGATCCGCGTAAGATCTACGCGATACAATTCAGCCTGCATAGCTTTTGCCATGACAAGCGCCGCCATCGTCTTCCCTGTTCCTGGAGGACCGGTGAACAACATACTTACACCTCTACCGTATGGTAGTATCCGCTCAAAGCCCCATTCTTGCATAACAATGTGTCGGTTTGCTACACGATGACAGGCTTGCTGAAGAAGCTGCAATGTTTCTTGCGGTAAAATAAGATCTTGCCAGTCCCATTGTGACTTCATTTGTACTGACTTTTGTTGTAAACCATGATGAATGAGACCATTAGCAGCTTGATGTAGCCAATAACTATCATCTGTCTCCTGCTGCAAACCATTGGTATCTAGCATTGACCAGCGCTTCAAAGCTATAGCTTGTTGCACAGTTGCCGCTATTTGTCCTACTGTAAATTGAAACTTCGTTGCTAGTTGTAAGGTGATCGTTGAATGGACTGTTAATTTTGAAGCGGTATAGGCTTTCCATAGTTCGGAACCTTCTTCAAGTGTTGGGAGTGGGAATGTAATGATTACACGATCAATTTGGTCATATGTTGAATGAAGGGGCAAATGATGATTACTATGGAGTATGACCGTATCATTCCAGCTCTGAAGCTGCTCCTGTAATTTTTGCAACCGAAAATCTCTTTCCATTTCTTCATTCTTAGGTATAAGTTGCTCAGTATGTTCAAAGATTGGAATCGCGTTCATAATCTTTGCTTCATGAAGAAAAAGTTCAATTGTCTGACCAAGAAGATGTATATCGTTAGAAAGGGATGTCATATCTAGTTCAAGTGTTGGTCTGGCCATTTTTTGTGCCAAATGCTTACTATGTATTGTTTTTCCACAGCCAGTTGTTCCAATCATTAATATCATTAAAGGTTGATCGCGATAATCGTTCACATACTTAACAATTTGTTGCTGCAAATGCTTATGAATCTCAATTGGGAGAAGTGATTCATATTGTTGTTGCTCAGTATATCGTACCGAGCTTAGCAACCCATTGTATCGCCAGTTCAATTGTAATATATAGTGTATCATACGTGACTCAAGTACAAGTGGCTCAACGAGTATAGATGAATCTTTATTCGTTATAGCTTGAGTCGATAGCGTCGTAAACAAACGTCTTAAATTACTTGATGTATCCGTCATGCGTCGATACACTTGTACTTGATCCTCATCACTGCGACAGCATAAGCGAAGTAGCAGATCCAGTGTTACATACTGACAAGTGAGATCATCTTGAACATAACCGTATAGTTTTAAGTATTTACGATTCATATGCGGCGCTAGTGATACAATAAGTAATCTTATGTCTAGCTCATCTAATGTTAACTGTTGCTGTAAATCCATAATAGGAATCGATATTGATAATTCCCGATTGCGTTGTAGTCGCGCAGCAATCATCTGCTCTAATCGAAAGATGAGTTGCAGCTGCTCAGCATCAAGCGAAATATAGGTTGATTCCGTAGTCAGTAGCTGCTTTGCTTCCGCTTCTGTCAAATACATCCCTTTAAATGGATTACGCTGTGCTGTTTGATGCTCTGCTTTATACTGCATCGTATTCATTTCTGCTTCAAGCAACAAATCTAAGACGACGAACTGATCATGTAAATAGTCACTCGCTGTCCTGTAAGGCTCAATTAAAATCGGGACTTGTACAGCTTCGCTCATCACATTCACCCTTTCCCAGTATAGTGTTACTGATTAAGGTCATTAATATTTCACTGCATCTGATTACATTTTTGCATGTACTGTAACATTGTGCAATATCTTTTATTGATTTGTGTAATCTAGGTCACATTATTGTTTTACTCCAGCGAAATATGATAGTCGATACACATAATTGCAATATCATCGCATTGCGGATAACTCGCTGCAAAGCTCTGTACATCATTGACAATAAGCTTCACTTGATCTTCTGTTGAACAATGCTGCTGATGAGTTAAGTAATGTTGTAATCGGTCCATACCATACCATTTCCCTTGCTCATTTTCCGCTTCTGTAATGCCATCTGTATACATAATAATTCGATCATTAGGTAATAGCTGTAAGCTTTGAGCAGCATAGGGGGCTTCCACTAGTACTCCGATCGGTAATCCTTTTTGACTACTAAGAGTAGTGGCTGTACCATTACGTAATAGTAGAGGTGGACAATGCCCCGCATCACAGTATACAAATTGACCTGATACAGTATTCATAATAGCTAGAAAAACAGTCGCAAACATTGTTGAATACTCTGTACTTAGTTCTTCATTAATTGCTGTAATAATTTGCTCAGGTGAGGAGAATTCCGTTGACTTGGCTTTAATCCAGATCATAACTGCCGACATAAAAAGTGCCGCTGGCATCCCCTTGTCTGATACATCGCCTAAGCACAGGAGCATATGCTCCTCATCAAGCGGAAAGAAATGATAGAAATCTCCACCGACTTCTCTTGCAGGCATCAATGTAGCATGTAGCTTACAATGATGCCGTTTGTATTGATCACCTGGGAGAAAGCTTTCTTGAATTTCTCGCGCGATACGCATCTCGCTTTCCATCTTTTCTTTTGCAGCCGTCGTCTGCTGTAGACTATTCATAGAATGTTCAAGTGCCTCGTACAATAACATATTCTCAATCGCCATCGCTACAGGTGCGCTCATACTTTCCAACAATGCCTGATCGAGCTTATTGAACGGACGTCTACCCTTTTTGTTAATGACCTGCAATACACCTAGCAATGCACCATTACTCAGAACGGGTACGCATATCATATTACGTGTTGCAATAGCTGATCGCTTAGCTACTCTACTCGACCATCTTTCATCGTTAGCTGTATTAGGGATTAGTAACGATTGACCATGCATAGCTACCCAGCCTGCGATCCCTTCACCTGGCTGCAACCGAATTTCTTTCACTTGCTGATGATTTTCACCTGTAGCTACTTCGAAGTACAGTTCGCCACTATCTGGATCAAGCAATATAATCGAAGAACCCTCGGCACGTAATGCCCCGGCTGTTGTCGTCATAATAACTTCTAGCAATTGCTTACGCTTAATCGTTGAGCTTAACTGCAGACTCACGTCTAGCAAAATTGTATCCCTGCGATGTTGTTGTTTCATTTTCCGAGCATAATACATACTCCCAACATATCCAGCAAAGACAATACCCGCACCCAATTCTAGCAGCATGCTAACAGCCTCCCCTATATATGAGCTTGCAAGTATGTCCATGCTTCCTCTTCGGAATTACAAATCGTAAAGATAGAGGAGAAGCCTGATAAATCAAATATATCTCTAACATTACTTTGCATCATGCATAACACGACTGAACCTTGAATCGCTTTCGTTCTTTTAATTGCTAATAGCATCACTCGTAACCCTGCACTACTAATATAATCTAATTTTTCTATTCGAAATAAAAAATGCTTATTCCCTTGATCAAGTAACTGTATTAGCTGTTGTTCTAGCTGTTGCATCGTAACGCCATCTAATCTTCCTTCTAGTGAAATAACTGTAATGACATCCTTTTGCACGACATGAATATTCATCGATCATCATCCTCATCTCTTAATTAGTCGCTTAATCATCGTCAACATTATCTCTATACTAATTGCTTAATCATCGTCAGCTCATTGCGTTTATCTTTATATTCATATAAACATTGATCCATTTTCTCTCTAATGAAATATATGCCAAGCCCGCCAGGATTACGATCCACTACATCTTCTACTAAATTAGGCTGATGATGCTGTAATGGATTAAAAAAAGGTGCTCCATCGCTAAATACAATTCGTAATTGTTGACCAGCAATATGCTCAAGTTCTAGCAGTACTTCTTCCTGTTGAAGCGCTGCTTCACTATATTCTTTATAGCCATGATTAACGATATTAACAAACCATTCCTCACAACAAAGCAGCACCGTAAAGCTCAGCTTACTCTCAAGCAATTCTGTAATACAAAATTGCTCGATCAGACGACCTAACTCTTCCCAATTCGCAACATACGGCGTCATCCTCAGCTGAAGCTGTGACATAGTAACCCTCCTCCAACTTCGAATTGTTTTGCTCCATTAACTAGCCCACTAGCCACATTAGAGCAACTTTTTGCTTTGTTTCACTACACTAGCTTCATATAGCACATATTAACGAAACTTTTTGCTTTGTTCTTCTCCCTCTGCCCTAGCGGAGAGAACTAATCACTAGTGGAAAAGCGATAGCGGTCGTTTTTGTCCTCGGATTTTTACCGCTATTCCCATTCTAATAAATCCGAGGACAACGGCGATTG
>DXHF01000264.1 GCA_019113605.1 Candidatus Paenibacillus intestinavium | reverse complement strand
AAAAACTATATGGAAGGACCTAATTATGTTGTAACTTGGGCATTAGGTCATCTAGTTGAGTTAGCTGAACCAGAAGCATATGATAAAAAGTATAAAACATGGGAGTTAGACGATCTACCTCTCTTACCTACTAAAATGAATATTCGCGTGATGAAGGAAACATCACATCAATTTAAAGCGATTCAAGCGTTAAGTAAACGCAATGATCTATCACAGCTAGTCGTTGCTACGGATGCTGGACGTGAAGGGGAGCTTGTGGCACGTTGGATTATGGAGCTCATCCATTGGAAAAAGCCGTTCTATAGGCTTTGGATTTCCTCGCAAACGGATCAAGCGATTAAGGAAGGCTTCCGTAATTTGAAGCCAGGTTCACAATATAATGATCTATACAAATCAGCGGTTTGTCGTGCAGAAGCAGATTGGATTATCGGGTTAAATATGACGCGTGCCTTGACATGTAAATACAATGCACAGTTAGCGGCGGGTCGTGTTCAAACCCCTACGCTGTCTATCCTAATGGAGCGGGAACAAGAAATTACAGGCTTCCAACCGAAACCATACTGGCTGCTACAAACGGAAGCTACCGGATTTACTGCGACTTGGAGAGCTGGACAGGGGCATGATGGGAAGCTATGGGACAAGGATGAAGCAGATCAACAATTGCGTGCTGTAAAGGATGCTAAGACCGCTCAGGTGAGTCATGTGAAAGTGATGGAGAAGCAAGAGCTTCATCCGCTTGCTTATGATCTGACAGAGCTGCAACGAGATGCGAACAAAAAACTCGGTTTCTCAGCTAAGCAAACTTCTAATGTACTGCAAAAGCTATATGAGCAGCATAAGCTGGTCACGTATCCACGTACCGATTCCAGACATCTAACAAGTGATATGACTTCTACGTTGAAGGATCGTTTGGAGCGAGTTGCTATAGGTCCATATCGTGAAGTAGCTTCAGCATTACTACGTAAACCTTTACAAGTAACAAAGCGAATTGTAGACGATAGTAAAGTTAGTGATCATCACGCGATCATTCCAACGGATCAATTTGTCCAATTGCAAAATTTAAGTACGGATGAGCGTAAGCTTTACGATCTCATCGTTCGGCGCTTCATAGCACTATTCTGTGCACCGTATCGCTATGATGAGACCAGTATTGAGCTTGCTATTGGAAAACATACCTTCTATGCCAAGGGGCGAGTGGAGAAGGATAAAGGTTGGCGTGAAATTTACACGGTTACGAAAGATCGAGATGAACAGGAAGAAGATATCTCCTTATTGCCTGCGCTGCAAAAAGGGCAGCAAGTTCAACTGAAACAATCTCGTCTGAAGGACTGTATGACAACGCCACCAGCACGCTATACGGAGGCATCACTTCTTGCGATTATGGACAAGCATGGACTTGGTACTCCAGCTACAAGAGCTGATATTATTGAGAAGCTGCTTTCAACGGAAACAATTGAACGTAGAGGGCATAGTTTGCATCCTACGCTCAAAGGTAAACAATTAATTGAACTTGTCGTCGATGAACTGAAAAGTCCACAGTTAACGTCGCAATGGGAACAACAGTTAGAGGCTATTTCGCGTGGAAAAGGTGATGCGAAGCAATTTATGAAACAAATTAGAGCGCAAGCCGAGCAATGGGTTAATAAGGTGAAAACTGAGAGCAAGCAGTACAAGCCTCATAATATGACAGGCTCGAAATGTCCTGATTGCAGTGAACCATTACTTGAAGTGAAGGGTAAGCAAGGGAAGCGCTATGTTTGTTCTAATCGTGAATGCTCTTATATGCGTCATGCCGAGCCACTGAAAATTAATAAGCGTTGTCCGCAATGTCGTAAAAAAATGGAACTGCATGATGGTAAAGCGGGCAAATATGCGCAATGTCGTCCTTGTAATGTCATTGAGAAGCTCGATGATAAAGCTAGTGGCAAAATGAATAAGCAAGAAACGCAGCGTCTGATGAAGCAATATAATCAAGAGCAGCCATCGATCGGAAATAGTCTAGCTGATAAGCTGAAAGCGGCACTTGAACAGAAACAATAAAAGAAGTAACGTTTGGAGTAATATAATAAGCACTGAAGAAACGTATGTATATATAAGCTATCTCTCTGTAAGTACAGAAGGAGCTGCTATGCATACGTTTTTTCTATAGCTATTTATATGAAGAAATTCAAAATATCCACATTGGAACTGAATTATTTAGTAATTCATTGGTAATTTAGCGAGCGGTACATCCACACAAGAATAATAGCTCGATTGACATACAATAGCATAGTAATGACGTTGTAATGGCCGAAAGGAGAAGGATGTACTTATGACACGGCATTCTGGTAGAAAAGTATCGAGTAAAGTGCTGAAGCAAAATGCATTAGAATCTAATCCCCAAATTGCACCTTACATTCCTCATACTACAACATATAATGCTAAAAATTTAATAGAGATGTTAGAAAAGTATCGGATGGTTTTTGTGAAACCGATCAAAGGCAGTCTAGGTAATGGTGTTATTCAAGTAAGAAAAATAGACGGTGGATACTCATATAAGGTGAACAGTAAAAAGTATATGGTTACAAATTATGAAGCACTAGAAAGCGGCTTAGCCAGTCGAAAGCTGAAACGTCCTTATATTATTCAACAAGGAATCGACTTACTGAAAATTAATGGATCTCCTGTAGATTATCGTGTGAAATACTGTTTAGATAATGGAGTATGGACGTATCGAGTCATTCTCGCTAGAGTCGCAGGGCCGGGGTATTCTATTACAAATTTAAGTAAAGGTGGGCGAAAGCTTGATTGCAATACCGCGATAAGACGAACTTTAGGAGCGGGAGCAGTAGCACAAACAATAGGCGAAATGAAGCGGCTTACTAGATTGTGTACCGCCGTACTAGAGCGGAGATTTCCTGGATTAACACATCTCGGTTATGATTACGGTATTGATCAAAACGGTAAACTATGGATCTTTGAAGTGAATACGAGTCCGAACTAATAGATTAATAGACTGATATAAAAAATTAATGAAATATTAATATCTATTAAAGTTTTTTATGAAATTACTAGTTTTAGAGGTTGTGGATAACTGTATCCACATTATCCCGTGTGAGAATAGGGACGATTCGACTGATATGCACAAATAATCAACAACATATCCACATCATATTGTTAATAATGACGACTATTGTCGTAAATAGAATGAAATGATAGGATGAAGCTAATCCAAATTTTGGGGGGTGGTTTTAGTGAAATTGCTTTCAAATGAATTGTTAATTGAAACGTATCATCAAGCGATCCACTATCAATGTGACCGCGAATTTATTCAAATGCTTGTATTTGAGCTACAACTACGAGGCATTTTACTTCCAGAAGAACAATATTCGGCATAGATAATTATAGAGAAATTATTATTGACGTCGCAGTTACTACGAAAGTAGTAACTGCGACTTTTTGCTTATAATTTCATATTACTACTGTGACCTGGGGACAGCTTAGCACTAGGATCGACATACACTTTTGCATTGTTAATCGCAGTTGGAGCTTCACCAAAGCCAACAGCAATTAGCTTTAATTTTCCTGGATAAGTTGTAATATCCCCTGCTGCAAAGATACCGGGAATATTTGTTTCCATTCGAGTATCAACAATAATTGAACCTTTTTCGATTTCAATTCCCCACTCAGCTATTGGTCCTAATGCTGAGATAAAGCCAAAGTTAACGATAACTGCATCAACTTCAACTTCTGTTGTTTCGTTAGTTTTTACATTGGTTAGCGTTACGCTGGTGATAGTATCTTCGCCTGTAAGAGCAGTGATTTCCGTAGGAGTAATAATGTTAACGGATGAGTTCATCAATTGTTCTACACTATGCTCATGCGCTCTGAATTTATCACGACGGTGAACTAGCGTTACGCTTTTTGCGATGGGCTCAAGCATTAAAGACCAGTCAACTGCGGAATCACCACCACCACTAATAAGTACGTTTTGATCTTTGAAGCGCCCTAGATCTCCAACGAAATAATGTAAATTAGTTTTTTCGAACTTCATTGCATTTTCAAGCTCAAGGCGACGAGGTGAGAATGCACCTACACCAGCTGTAATGATAACGGCTTTCGCTAAATGTGTTGCAGTGTCAGTCGTTACCTCGAAAAGACGCTCATCTAGCTTCTTCACATTAACAACCTTTTCTTCCAGACAAATTTGTTGCTCGAATAGAGAAAGCTGTTCCTTTAGACGATCAACGATTTCTTGTGCAGTTACTTTCGGGAAGCCTGCAATATCGTAGATATATTTCTCAGGATATAGTGCGGCCAATTGACCACCTAGCTGAGGCATACTTTCAACTATTTTCACAGATGCTTGACGCATACCACCGTAAAAGGCAGCAAACATACCAGCTGGACCTCCGCCAATGATCAATATATCTACTACATCTGTTTGATTTGCTGTATTAGTCATGATTTACCTCCAAATATCTATTTTTCATATACTTTCTTATTATAAGCAAATTTTTCGAATAAAGGAATGCGGTTAATTAAATTCAACTTCAAGGAATTGTGCACTATGCCGAACATTTTCGTATAATGTTCCCTTGAAAATTGTTATGAAACTCTGTAATATGTCTGATGTATATAACAATTAAAAGCTTATCTATTATGGCATTAGTTAATTGATGTAGACACGCAATAGAGAAAATGTGTCTAACATACACATATAATGGAGCATACTAAATAAAGATAATGGAATGGATGGGATTCTACGATGAGTAACATACCGAAAATAGTCATCCTTGGTGCAGGATATGGTGGTATCCTTACCGCGTTACGACTACAAAAAGAACTTAACTACAATGAAGCTGATGTTACTCTTGTGAATAAACATGATTATCACTACTTCACGACACATTTGCATATGCCTGCGGCTGGAACCGATAAGCCGGAAAATGCGAGGGTCAATATTTCTCGACTGATCGATGAATTCAAAATTGATTTTGTTAAATCTACCGTTGTGCAAATCCGACCTCAAGATAAAAAGGTTATATTGGAGGATGGCACACTATCCTATGATTACTTAGTTATTGGTCTTGGCGGCGAACCAGAAACATTTGGTATTCCTGGTTTGGCTGAGAATGCGATGAATATTCGTAGTATCAATTCTGTTCGCCTAATTCGTGAGCATATTGAGTATCAATTTGCACGATATAAGCGTGAACCACATCGACTTGACTACTTAACATTTGTCGTTGGTGGTGCAGGCTTTACTGGAATTGAGTTTGTAGGTGAATTATCTGATCGTATACCAGAGCTTTGCAAGTTTTATGATGTAGATCCTACGCTTGTGAAAATCTATAATATAGAAGCGGCTCCAACAGCTCTGCCAGGCTTTGATCCTGAATTAGTTGAGTATGGTATGGAAGTGCTACGCAAGAAGGGCGTAACGTTCCGTATTGGAACAGCAATCAAAGAGTGTACATCAGAAGGTGTCGTTGTAGGCGAAGGCGAAGAGATCAGATCTGCGACGATTATATGGACTGGTGGTATTCGTGGGAATCGTCTTATTGAAGAAGCGGGCTTTGAGACGATGCGTGGTCGTGTAAAAGTTGATGAATATTTACGTAGTCCTGGTACAGAAAACATTTATGTGCTTGGTGATAATTCATTAATGTTCAATGAAGAGGGGAAACCTTATCCGCCAACTGCGCAAATTGCGATGCAACAAGGTGTGATCTGTGCGCATAATCTTGTCGCTTCGATTCGTAATCAAAGTATGAAAACATTTGAATTCAGTAATAAAGGTACGGTTGCTTCACTTGGAAAAGGAGAAGCGATTGGTCTAGCGTACGGTAAGAAGTACAAAGGACGTAAAGCTGCGTGGTTGAAAAAGTTAATTGATATTCGTTACTTATTTATTATCGGTGGCGTGCCACTCGTGCTGAAAAAAGGGAAGTTTCTATAATGAGACATTGTAGCGTACAGGTTAGAGGATTATTAACTCGTGATGAGTTAGATCGTTATAACGCATTAATGGAGGTAGGCTCTTATCTTGAATCGCAAATGCGTCATGATCTATCCTACACCGTTCAGCAAGAAGTTGATTTGCTTATTCAACCTGCGATTGAGCGATTGAAAGATAAAGGCCGCGCACGTGACGCGGCTACAGCGCAATATCTTGAAGAGAAGCGCATAGCTGCATTGCAAGCCGAGCTTGCGGCGATCGCAGAGGAAGACGAAAAAGATGAGTAGTCAGCCGGAAGTCTACTTTAACTATTAGCGATTAGAATGGAATACAATGTTTGATATTATTTTGAAGGATGAGTAACACAAAGGGAATTTCCCTCCTGTGTGTTGCTCATCCTTTTTTTTGTGAAGGAAATTACACAAATATATAAATGAATAGATACAAACATAATTTCATGTGGTAATATATGGGTTATTATTAGATGAGTAGCACCCAAAATTATGCGATGGCGGAAATGTAAATCATATCGTCCGTATAGGAGTGGAATTAATGAAAAAGAAATTATCGAGTACCGGAATTGTTGTTGGCATCCTTATTGTAGGTATTTTATATTTATGGTTCTCATTCAAACCGGGATTTGTATACGAAAATGGAACATGGAATTATGTTTCCTATGATACGGGCGCTGGCAGAAGAGTTAGTCCGATCAATGTAAATAAGGATGAATTCAAGGTTTTAAAATACCGTGATTTTGCAAGAGATAATAACAGTGTCTATTTTAAAAATTATAAAGTAGAAGGGTCTGATCCGGAAACCTTCAAAATTATTAGTACTAAAGGCAGATTTCATTACGCAAAAGATAAAAATAATGTATATATTTACGCTAGTGATGACTGGTCAATATTTAAAGTAATCAACGCAGACCCAGATAGTTTTAAAGTACTGAAGTATCCTTATTCAAAAGATAAAAACGACGCTTACTGCGGCAGCATACCACTTTTTGTAGATGATGTTTCTACATTCGAAGTCATCAAGGGTGCACGTTTTTCAACTCAAACATCGTATGAAAATTTTTTGACTAGACAAAATGACCCGTCTAATCGTAAAAAGTATGAGTTTATTACTGAGAGTGTTATTTATTCTGAAGATGCAAAAGCAAAAACGGAACATCTTACTTATTTAGGATATAAATTAGTAGAAGATAATCAAATGTTTGGGAATATAGCAAGGGTGGAACCAGAAAACAACTTGGTTGAAGTGGACATTTCCGAGTGGGATAAAAAAGACATTAAAAGTAATATCGACGATTACGGCGTGTCTATCTTGGTTGAAATAACGAATGATTTAATTATTAAGCAAGAGAGTGGATCCTTATCCAATATTAATTCATTAAAAATCGGACAAAAAGTACTTCTCAACCCACCAAGGAGGATTGATGAAAGTATCACATATGAAGTAAAAGAGATTATTATGTTGGAAATGTCGGACAACGAGAAGTATAAACGGTTATTGTCCAACCAACAGGGAAGGTATCTGACAACTGTGTTTATTAAAGAAGGAGACTTGTTACCACCAACAATGAAAGAAACATTGTTGGGACTTCAATCCCAAAGTCCAATGAACTTCCGAGTTTATCAAGAGGATTATGTTGTTGATTATAAGCAGGAATTGAATATTGAAAACTTCCCTGTCATACTTGTCTTTGACACAAATGGTTTAGTCCTTAAAACGTATGATACGGATGAAATGGTAGCTTTTTTTAACGATTAAAGTAATAAACTACCTTGGAACGCTAGTTGAATTCCGCAATACTTTTTACCAAGTTATAATGTCATTGCAAATAAACGAAAAGATGGATAGAGATTTCAGAAGTATACTGAATCTCTATCCATCTTTATATGCGGTGTCTTCCTAGAAAGACTCATTTTTGTTGGTGGTCATTAGACCATGTTGGTTTTGAACTTCCTCTTAGATGGAGAGCAACGCTTGCCACTTGTCTGCGTCCAACTGATTCCCAATATAGAAATCACCGAATTCGCCATAACGCGCACTTACTTCATCAAAACGCATTTCGTATACAAGCTTCTTGAATTGAAGTGGATCATCGGCAAATAGTGTTACGCCCCACTCCCAATTATCAAAGCCAACAGAACCTGTAATAATTTGTTTAACTTTACCGGCGTAAGTACGACCAATCATGCCGTGACTACGCATAAGTGTTTTACGTTCGTCCATACTAAGCATATACCAGTTGTCTGCACCACTGCGGAGCTTATTCATTGGATAGAAGCAAATATGTTTTGCATTAGGTAGAGCAGGCTTCAGGCGAGCGGCAAGCTCAGGATTTTCCATAGGATCACCTGTAGTATGTCCCATGTAATTGCTTAGTTCTACGACACTAACATAAGAGTAAACACTATATGTAAATGAAGCAAAGCTTGTTTTGTTAAATGCTGTTTCAATCGCATTCAAGTCTTCCAAAGTTTCACGCAAATGCATGAAAACAAGATCTGCCTTCTGTCCCACGATAGAATATACTACAGTACTTCCAGTGCGAGCTTCACTAACTATTGTCCATTGCGCAAGAAACTCATTCAATTCAGCAACGGCTTTACTTCTCTCGCTTTCATCTGCTAATCTCCAAGCAGTCCAATCAATCGTACGGAAATCATGCAATGCATACCAGCCTTCTAATGTTTGTGCTGCTTCACTCATCGTAGTCAATACCTCTTTTCGATTGTAGTTATGTTATAATATTATTGTAGCTTAATTACTGGGCTAGGAGCAAATGTCATAGTTGTGACAAAAAAATTGTCGTAATTGACTTTCCAGCCACCATTCTTTAAACTAATAACAATGATAATACATAATTTATATACTAAAGAAGGAGGACATTTACTGTGCTTCAAATTATAATAGCAACTATGCTTTTTCTAGTAATGGCATTTGGTATTGGTTTTGTAATTAATATGCTTGTGAAAACGACATGGTTTCCGACATATTTTATTATCGCAATCATCATTGTATTAGCTGTATGGGCACCTTGGGGTGGCAATAATGAAAAGCTTATTGATGTCATAAGTAACTATACAATTATTGACTTTATTCCAGTTATTGGAGCTATTGCAGGTGCATTATTAAGTGGAACATCGATGAAAGCACTTCGCAAAGCCGGGTTTAAAATGTTTTAAGGAGATTTACTACTTGTTACTACCAACATATTGCTATAAAAATGGGCAGTTTCTCAAGGTCGATTAGATCAATCTGTGAGAAAGCCCTTATTTTTTGCGTTCACAGATATTTACTTCACATACGAATCCAATTTGAACGCTACTAAACATAGTTAATCCAGTTTTTTGAACATACGAAAGATGTGGTTTTATGATAGAATAGAGAGAAGATTGTCAAGGATGGAGTCGATTCAGTGCGGATCCAGCATTTGTTTGAATTTACAGAGCATCACCAATATTATTGTTACCGTGATTTCTCACTAAGTACAGTAGATTATCGGATGCTAGCATTAATTTATAAACCATTAGTCGGTGCGTTTGCTATTTCATTATATGAACAACTATGTATGATTGTACCCGAAGGAAAGACAGGTTATTCTCCAGTAGAACCTCATCGTAGATTGCTTTTAGGCTTAGGTCTTGCACTCAACGATAAAAGTCGAACCTATTTACTAGAGCAGCTTTCTAAACTTGAAGCGATTGGTCTTTTGCAAAGCTCCAGATTTATGAAAGAGGAACAGGAAGACTATATATACGAATATGAGCTCGCATGCCCATTACCTCCGAATGAATTTTTTGAAAATATTCATCTAACGATGTTATTACGCGATAAACTTGGCAAATATGCTGTTATTGATATTCGTGAGCAAATGTATGCTCCACTTCCAGAAGAAGTAAGCGTTGGTCAACAAACTAAGGAAAACATTTCAGTTCCGTTCTATGAAATATTTAAGCTTAATGCTCATATTGTAGACGATGAACTAGATCAAGCATTATTAGAGGTCGCACCTGCTAGAGCGAATGCGCCTGTAATTCAAAACGCATCAGCAGGATATTCTTATTCTGAAATTTCGATTCGTTTCCCACGAAATTCAAATAACCGTTATTATGTTGAGCAATTACGGACTCACCCAGAGCAATTAGCGCAAATTAATTATGTAGCTTATAAGTATGAGCTTGCTATCACTCAAATATCTCGTCTGCTAGATGAAGATGGTGTGTTTGATATTAGTGGCGAATTAGATTTTGATCAGCTACAGCGTCTTGCCGTTCAATTTTACCGTCAAGATAAGAAGCATGAGGAAGAACGTGATCGGAAGCTTGCTCAAACGGCGATGTATCAAGAAGATCAAGAGCAAGAACACCAAGCCAGTGAACAAGATGATGAACCAGAATTTGATGTGGACGAGCAATTTTTCTTACCAGTTCCGAAGCTGCTTGCTAACTACTGTGATATTAATCAGTACAATGCATTGATGCGCAATGAGCCGCATATTCAGTTTTTGAAGCGATATTTCCCTGGTTCAGTTCCAGATTGGATATTGAATGTATTCGAACGCATTGATCTTCATTATAAATTAGCACCACCAGTTATTAATGTGTTGATCCATTACGGCATTGGCATGAACGACTCAGGTCGAGTGACGAAAGCATATTTAGATTCCATTGCGTCAAATATGTTAATGAAAGGGATCGATAGCTACGAGAAAGCTGTGCAATACGTTCGAGACCAAGATCAACTTGAAAAAGATATTGTACGTCGTAAAGAAGAATCCTATCAATCCAGCAGTAATAATGGACGCAGCAATCAAGCTACAGCAAATCGTCCAACGAACTACGGGAACAATCGAGGCAGAAGTACTAACAGACAAAAGCCAGTCATACCTACGATCAGTAATGATCAAGTTGCGAAAGGTCAAATTTCAGCTGAAGAGTTGGATGAGCTTCGTCAATTAGCTCGTAAGTTCGATCAGCAACCTTAATGAGATAAGGACTATGCTTCCGAAGTAACTTTTCGTTCCGATGAAGCTTAATGTTATAGAAAACGAAAATTTTTAAGAGGTGAATACGATGGAATCACTAGGAGATCTACTAAAAGCGTGGCCAACTGGTCAAGATATGCTTCAATTAGCTAAGCAGAAGCAAGCGGAGCTAATGCAAGATCCACTTGTGATCGCTTTAAGAGAAAAGTATCCGAATATCACCGATTATGCCATTAAAGTCAATTTGAATCGAGTACATCAGTACGTTACCGAATATCGTAATTGCAGTAATTGTCCCGGACTTGATCTTTGTCCTAATGATTTCACAGGACATTATACATTACTACAAACGGAAGAAATCAATGGTGAAGCGCATCTTATTGATAGAAAAGTAGGATGTAAGAAATTAAGAGCATCGCAGCATGAAGAATTGGTACGTAATCGAATTCGTAGTTTCTATATCGATGATAAAGCGTTAAAACGTCAATATTCTGCTGACGAGATTTTAGGGAAAGACTTAGAAAGAGCAAAGGTTGTAGGCTCTTTGTTGAAATATATTGATCGTACGAAAGCAGAAGGGCTGTCACATAAAGGACTTTTTCTTGCAGGAGATTTTGGTGTTGGGAAAACATATTTGATGTGTTATGCGCTGCAAGAGCTAGCCAAGTCAGGCTACTCTGGAGTCATTGTCTACATGCCGGATTTCGTCGAGGATTTGAAAGTGTTAATGCATGAGCCAGCAAAGCTGAAGGAAACGGTAGATTTGATGAAAGAAACTGATTTACTCGTGTTTGATGATATCGGTGCAGAGAATTTGAATCCATGGGCACGAGATCATGTGCTTGGAGCGATTCTCAACTATCGGATGGATCGCAAACCGACGTTCTATACATCGAACTATCGTTTGGATGATCTTGAAGGTCATTTTAGCTTTACGAATAAAGATGGTGAAGAACATCATAAAGGTCGACGCTTAATGAATCGAGTAGCGCCTTATGTAGATGAGTTGGTTATTACAGGAAGTAATAAGCGTGGATAAGTATAGATGAACTACAAAAGCAGCGAAGAGGACGTAACAATCCTTTTCGCTGCTTTTTATCGTCAGATGATAACCTTCAGCTATATTCCTTCATGTACTTTATATAGAACTACTCACGATTGAGCTTAACTAAAACTCAGGGAGTAGCTCGATTTGGGTTTTCGACAGCGTAGCAACTTCCAGGAATTCAAAGTTATTTAACGATTCATTGGTGACCGCTTTGAGTAATGATTGAACGATGTGATCACCCCATAATTGTTCATTACCATACACAATAGTTGTAATTTGACCGTTAATCATCGCTTCCTTAACTTCATGCGTCATACCAAAGGCAATCGCATGTCGGTTCAACCCCATCGCCTTCCACACTAATACAGCCTCTGAAATAGAGACAGGGTCCATCGCAATGTAAGCATCGAAATGAGGATGGTTATCAATCATTTCCTCCAAATCAGTTAATGCAAGCACGCTGCTTCCCTCATGAGCACGTATATCTAAAATTTGGATTTCAGAATGCTGTTCAAGATAAGTAGTCATTGCGGATAGACGCTGCTCTACACTCGACATGCTGCTCATGCCGATTTGGACGAGAATCATTCCTTTGCCGTTCAGTCTTTCGGTAATGACACGCCCTAGCTCAATACCAGCTTGTTCGTTATTGCTTCCAATATAAGTAGCACGCCCAGTATCCGGACAGTCTGATTCGAAGCAGACAATGGCGATTCCTTTGGAGATTGCTTTCTTTATTGTTGGAGCTAACGCTTCGGCGTCAATTGGTGCGATCGCTATCGCGTCAACCTCTTGCTTAATCATCGTTTCCATCATTCGTATTTGCTGCTCTAAATTAGTTTCATCTGGTGCCTTGACGATTAGTTTACTACCAAGTGAATTAGCAGTTTTCTGGGCATTTTGTGTAATCATCTCATAGAATGGATGGGACATTGGATAGATGATTCCAAATGTATATGGATGATTAGGCAGTTCGATTATGGCATTAGCGGAAGGAGAATTCACTTGACTTGGTTCTGATCTACTCCAGCTAATAAGCACAACACAGATAGCGATAATGACAAGGGCAGTTAACATTATAGTCAATCTACCCCGTTTTTTTGTTGCAAAGTAATTGAATTTAATCATGCGATTCACCCGGTTCTACAATAGATGTACTACTACTTTGACGGCGGAAATCTCTAGGAGTCATGCCGGTCATCTTCTTGAACAAATTAGAGAAATAGTGGGGATCATTATAGCCAACCTTGAATGAGATTTCATAGCTTTTATCAGCTGTTGTATGTAGTAATTCCTTTGCTTTCATCATGCGAGTTGACGTTACATATTCAATAAATGTACTTCCTGATTCTTGGCTGAAAATTTTACTGAGATGGCTTGGACTTATATTTACATGTTCGGCAGCATCCTGCAGTGAAATCAGATCATTACTATAATTTTGTTGTATATACATCTTCACTTTATGGATGAGGTCTCCGTAACGATCCGCAGATTGGGATCGCCATATCCAAATCTGCTCGATGATAATAACAAGATAATCCTCACATTGCTGCCTATTTTCGATTGCTCTAATCTTTTGTTGCATAGTATGAATAAGCATTTCTGTAACTTCAGCAGCTGCCGAACGAAACGTTTCCTTGGACCAGCGTAATGCTTCCAGTGTTAAGTCATTAATTAAATAATAGCCGTACAATGAAGAGTTCCAATCTAATTGTTGAAGTGGCGAAGTAAAGTTCTGCAGAAATGTATGCAGCTCTGTAGATCGTCCTACTTTAAGAAAATTAAGAAAACTAGCACGATCAAGCAAAATCATTTCGTTAGCTGCTTCCTCCGTAGCGTTCCACAATGCATGTTTGTTACTCTGTGAGTATCGCTTCAAGTTACGATCTTCTTCAGCCTCTAGGAAGGAAATATGAATCGCTTGCAGGCGATTCTGCACAGTTCCAATACCTAGCAGTACTGTAGGTGAGAGTAGAGTGCTAAGTTGAGTGAAGATATTATCTCTTATTTGCTCAACAATTTTTTGTAGCTCAGTTTCACTATCATGATAGAGAATCCAGACATATTCTGATTTACTTCTTTTGAATGACCAACAACAGCTATAGGAGGCTTTGGTCGCTTCCATAACATCATCTGTCTTGAAAATAGTTGCAGTATCAAGATTAACTGAAGGTTCTATGTAACGAACATCCCAGACGACGACAGCATAATATCTTGCAAACAGTGAGATCGAGAGTGAGTTGGCAGCTTCTGCAGCATCTGCGATCGGAATGAGACCGCCGCATAGATCGCTCATTAGTTTATCCTCTGTATAAGGAATATTATTTTTATGTTGACGCTCTTTATCGATTTTTCGGCTAACATTTTGCAATAACAGAATAAGATCGCTGGGGCCAATAGGCTTAAGCAAATATTCCTCTACTCCAATTCTTAAAGCTGTTAGTGCATAGTCAAATTCATCATGCCCACTGAGAATAACAATTTTCGTATTGGGAAGTCTTTGCTTTACGATCTTACTTAATTGAATACCATCCATAAAAGGCATCCTAATATCCGTAATCAAAATACCAGGCTTCCACTTTTCAATGAGTGGCAAAGCCATTTCACCATCAGAAGCATCACCACAATAGATGAAACCTTCCTTCTCCCAATCCACATAATCTCTTATATGTTCACGAATTAATATCTCATCATCAACAAACATAACCTTCTTCATATATTCACCCCTAAAAGAATAATCAAGCATCAGCGCCCACAAGCGGCAAGCCGCTTGTCAGCAAGAAGTACTGAAGCAACGTAAGCACCAACGACACAAGCGGAGCCGCTTGTCAGCACCAAGAAGATGCTATGAAGCTAGAGAAGCGAAGCACGGAATGTACGTCGTTGGTACATGAGTACTGGAGCAAGCGATGAATGGCAGCTTCGCCGTCGAATAAGTTACGTCAGCATAAACCTCGTGATCACAAGTGGCTATGATGGAATGCGGACGATGAGCTTCGTACCGATACCCTCCTCACTCTCGATCTCGATTCCATATCGTTCTCCGAAATAAAGTCTAATACGTTGATCGACATTATAAAGTCCAAAGCCACGCGCTTGTTCAGCAGATTCCTGCTCATATAAATTCGGTACTCTGAGCTCGGAAAGTACTGCTGCTAGCCGTTCAGCGCTCATGCCAATTCCATTGTCCTCGACAATTAGTAAAATATCATGGTCAACAATATGACCACTAATCCGAATTAATCCTTTACCGCGCTTATTTTTGATCCCATGATAGATTGCATTTTCAACTAAAGGCTGCAAAGTCATTTTTAATGTGGCATGCGGTAAAACCGATGGATCAATATCAATCTCGTAATCTAGTATGTCACTATAGCGCATTTGTTGAATGACAAGATAGTTATGGATATGATCGATTTCCGACTGGATAGAGATCCAATCTCTTCCTTTATTCAAGCTTATTCTGAAAAATTGGGAAAAGGCTTGTACGAGCTTAATGACTTGATCTTTTTTACCGGCTTCGGCCATCCAAATAACCGAATCCAATGTGTTATACAAGAAATGAGGATTAATTTGTGCTTGTAGTGTTCGCAGTTCTGCTTTTTGAATCAATTCTTTTTCTTGTAAATTTTGATGAAGGAGGTTTTTGATTTTTTCGAGCATTAGATTAAAGCTATGACCTAGATCGGTTATTTCATCTCGGCCAGTGGACTTTACTTTAGCTTCTAGATCTCCATTAGCTGCTTGCCTCATTTTTTTCTTCAATATTTGAATAGGCCGAGTTAATCTGGCAGTGATGAAGAAATAGAGTGTAATCGCAAATATAATACTTAACAGTACGCTTACAATAATAAGTTGCCGAATTTCATTAGCATCCTCGACAATCTCTTGCAGAGGGACAGTACCGATAATTTTCCAATCGGTCGTTGGTGATGTTGTAAAGACTACAAAAATCGGTATACCTTTTGTATTATGGACAAAACTACCTTGCTCGACCGGTAGAACATTGTTAATCCATTCCGTAGGTTGAGTAGAAGTTGGTCGATTATTTATGTCAGGAGCTGTGAAAATCGGATTGCCTTTTGGATCGGTAACATAGAAAAAACCAGATTCTCCAATGGTGACACTACTAATAAACTTTTTTATGACCGAATCATTCATATCGATTACGATAAACCCGATCACCTCTCGCGTTACCTTTTGTTTGACTGTTGCCATAATAGAAACAGTATCAGCATTAGCGTATTTGAACCCATCTAGTCGATCCAACGGTGAAGCTTCTATTGGAGGAATAATTAATATCGTTTCAGGTTCTTTCATTAATACATCTAAATGTGAGTTTCTTAATGGATTGTAATCAAGCTGAAACAGTCCCTTTCGCTCACTAATACCTTTACCATAAAGATTGATCATTGTAATATTTCGAACATCCTCGTATTTGTAAATTTCACGGTATAGCTCAAAGGTTTCTAATATTTCCTTAGCATTTACATACGTCTCATTCGGTGCAAATAAAAATTTAAGCACATGAGGATTATTTTCTAGCTCTAGCAGCTTACCTGTATCTTGAAATAAGACATCGATATCGCGAGCGAGTTGTTCTGCTACAAGCATAGTGGACGCTTTATTATGATCAGAAATCGTATCAAATGATTTTTGATAGGAGATCAAGCCTACAGTAATTAAGGGGACAGAAGTTAAAATGATAAAAAGCGTTAATAGCTTTGCTTTTAAGCTAGATGTAATCAATCTAAGCAAAGTGAGCAATAAAACCAGTCCCTCTCTATTGGGTAAATGAGATGGTAAAAAGTACTAACAATACATAGTATAGCAAAAAAACAGTGCAGAAGATGAAAAATGTAAACGCAACCAAAATTAACAATAAAATAATAAGAAATTCTATGAATATAAGAGAACAGAGTTAAAACAGACAAAAAATTAAATGAAATGCTTAAAGAACTCCGTATAAATTCAGCTTATATCCCTTATATACTGATCGTACACCAGCAAATGGTGACAAAGGGGAGGGTATTAGATAATGAAAAAATCAAGTAAGTTGAGCTTTGTACTACTGTTAGTGCTAGTCCTAGTATTTGTTACAGCATGTAGTAATAGTGGCGGGAAAACATCATCGGATGGCAAAATAGTGCTTGGCTTTGCACAAGTTGGTGCGGAAAGTGGTTGGCGTTCAGCAAATACGAAGTCTATTCAAGATTCTGCTGCTGAAGCAGGGTTTGAATTGAAATTCTCTGATGCTCAACAAAAACAAGAAAATCAAATTAAAGCGATTCGCTCATACATTCAACAAAAAGTAGATGTTATTGCGTTCTCTCCAGTTGTTGAATCAGGCTGGGACACTGTATTGAAAGAAGCCAAAGAAGCGGGAATTCCAGTTATTTTAACGGACCGTGCTGTAGATTCTAAGGACACATCATTGTACAAAACATTTATCGGTTCTGACTTTGTACTAGAGGGTCGCAAGGCTGGCGAATGGTTACTTGAGCAATACAAAGATTCTTCAGAAGATATTAACATTGTAGAACTTCAAGGAACGACAGGATCCGCTCCTGCAAATGATCGTATGGCTGGCTTTGCAGATGTTATTAGCGCTAATTCTAAATTAAAAGTGATCGCTTCACAAACAGGAGATTTCACACGTGCTAAAGGTAAAGAAGTTATGCAGGCTTTCTTGAAAGCGCATAAAGAAATTGATGTACTCTACGCACATAATGATGATATGGCACTAGGAGCAATCCAAGCGATCGAAGCTGCAGGCTTGGTACCGGGTAAAGATATTATTATTATTTCTGTTGATGCAGTTAAAGATGGCATGCAAGCGGCAAGCGAAGGGAAAATCAACTTTATTGTTGAGTGTAATCCGCTACTTGGACCGCAACTTATGACTGCTGTCAAAAAAGTATTAGCTGGTGAAGAAATTCCTGCACGTATCGTGACGGAAGAAACAACATTCACATCAGAACAAGCGAAACAGGCATTGCCAACTCGCCAGTACTAAGATGATATTCAAGCTGCGCGCCTGTGATCACGATGTGTTAGTTCGTTGTTTAATCGACGGCGAAAACGACATGCGCGCAGTTTGGATTTATTTTGATGGCATGATTTTAAATGGTTTTTTTTTGAAGGAGAGCGAAGTCATGGGCGAAAACCAATTGATTTTAACGATGACGGGAATTTACAAAGGATTTCCAGGGGTGAAAGCTCTAGATAATGTAAACTTACAACTATTTGCAGGGGAGATCCATGCTCTAATGGGTGAGAACGGAGCAGGGAAATCAACCTTAATTAAAGTACTGACAGGTGTTTATACGATAGATGATGGGATCATTGAGTTAGAGGGGCAGCCTATTGCTGTTCATAGTCCATTAGAGTCACAAGAAGTTGGAATTAGTACCGTCTATCAGGAAGTAAATTTATGTCCTAATTTAACGGTTGCTGAAAATATATTTATTGGACGAGAGCCACGGAAATTAGGTCGTATTCTATGGAAAGAGATGAATGAGAAGGCGAAAAAATTGCTACAGGAGAGGCTGCATCTAGATATTGATGTGACATTGCCGTTGCATAATTATTCAGTAGCAATCCAGCAATTAGTATCGATTGCGAGAGCGCTCAATATTTCCGCTAAAGTATTAATTTTGGATGAGCCTACTTCTAGTCTTGATCGCAATGAAGTAAAGCAACTGTTCAATATTATGAAGAAGCTGAAAGAAGAAGGAATGGCGATCTTATTTGTTACACATTTTCTAGATCAAGTGTATGAGGTGTCTGATCGGATTACGATTTTACGGAACGGTCAGCTTGTCGGTGAATATTTGACAACGGAGCTACCACAATTCGATCTAGTATCAAAAATGATCGGGAAGACGCTGCAAGCCTTCGAAGAAATGCCGAAGTCTCGTGCACAGAAGAAGCACGAGCGCTGGTTTGCTGAGGCCGAGCAACTTGGACGCACGGGTGTAATTGAACCATTTAATTTGAACATCGGGTATGGTGAGGTTGTAGGACTAGCTGGTTTATTAGGCTCAGGCAGAACGGAAGTAGCTAGACTTTTTTTTGGAGCGGATCGTCCAGATCATGGAACACTGCATTATGAAGGTAAAAAAAGTATTCATTCGCAGCGCCAAGCATTAGAAAATTCAATCGCATTTTGCTCGGAGAATAGAAAAGCAGAGGGTATTATTGAAGATCTTACAATTAGAGAAAATATAATATTAGCACTGCAAGCCAGTAAAGGCTGGTTCAACAGAATACCGAGAAAAAGACAGAATGCGATAGCAGATGAATATATTACGATGCTGAATATTAACCCT